>CAYRCN010000049.1:0-11161 GCA_964422805.1 uncultured bacterium
TTTACCCTCCCTTCGATACTCTTTCCTCTCTTTCGCGTTTAATGAAAGACGGTATTGGTGAAGGTAAGACCAGAAAAGACCATCCCGATCTTTACGGTCAATTATACGCGTCTTATTCAAGGGTTCAAAAAGTACGTTCTCTCGCTTCGATAATCGGAGAAGAGGAGTTATCCGAAATAGATAGAAGTTATCTTAATTTCGGAGAAAAATTCGAGAAAACTTTCTTGCAGCAGGGTCCGGGAGAATCACGTTCTATCGAGGAAACACTGAATATGGGTTGGGAATTGCTTCGCATATTTCCAAGAAGTGAATTGGCAAGAATAAAAGAGGATGAAATAAATGAATTTTTGGGAGGTTAGGTGCAGATAGCTCCGACCCAGAGCAATCTATTGAAACTTAAGAGAAAATTAAAAATCGCCATAGAAGGGCACGGTCTTCTCGATGAAAAGAGAGAAGTGATGATTATGGAGTTGATGAGAAATGTTCGCGGTTTTAAGGAATTAGAAGAGGAAGTTACCGAAAAATTGAAAGAAGCTTATGATACTCTTCTAAAAACATGGGTTTATACCGGCAAAGAAGACATTGAGAATTGTAGCAAGGCTATAGATAAGCCCGAAATCGATGTCAGGATGAGGTCGGTTATGGGAATTCCCGTGCCTGAACTTCTTGTTGATGTTCCTCCGAAAAAACTTCAGGTGAGTCTCTATTCTACTGATCAGTATTTCGATGAAGCTTTTGTCAAGTTCAGGGGAATAATCGAGCTTATTGCCAGGTGGGCTGCAAAAGAAGTACTTATATGGAGACTCGGGTCAGAAGTAAGCAAAACTCAGAAAAGAGTAAATGCTTTGGAAAAAATTTTTATCCCGGAATACCAGGGAGATATTAGTAGAATCGAAGACAGTCTTGAAGAAGAAGAGAGGGAAGAATTTTTTAGAATGAAAAGGTTGAAAAGAGGAGAAAAATAGTTATTATGGAAAGAATTCTTTTATATATAATTTCGGGAGAAACAAGAGCTTCCTGGGATAGAGCCGTAGAACTCAGTAAAGGGATTTCTGCTACACTGTATGCTTTATTCATCGTAGATAAAGATTTAGTTAGGACAGTGGCGAGTATGAGAGGGTTGGATGAAATCGATACTGCCATACAAATAGAAGAAGAGGGCTGGAAATATCTTTACTATCTTGAAGATATGGCAGTTAATGAGGGAGTGAAAACAGCTCTTTTCGTCGAGGAAGGGGACACTATTGATATTCTTAGAAAATTTGTAAAAGAGCGAAATATTGATCTTCTTATAGTCGGGCATCGTGGCGGGCAGGGTGTTGAAGGAAGGAAAGTAGAAAGAATGATTCAGCAGATGATTGAGTATGTTCAGTGTCCGATTCTTATAGAAAAAGAGGGAGGAAAGAGATGATTGAGGAATTCCTTGATGAGGATTTAATAATAGTTGTAGATAAGGTTGAAGATAAGTTTACTATGATTGAGAAGATGTTGGACCAGGTTCTTCGGAAGGGCGTCATAATGGCCAGGGAGCCCATTTTGCATAAGATCAGAGAAAGAGAGGAACTGGAAAGTACGGGAGTGGTTGAAGGAATCGCCATTCCCCACGCAAGAACCGAAGCGCTTAAAGATCTTTTGATGGTTATAGGAATTGTTAAGGAAGGTCTGGATTTTCAGTCTCTCGACGGTAAACCGGTTTATGTCGTTTTTCTTATTGTTGCTCCGGAAGAAGCTAAAAATAAATACATACAGGTTCTTGCGCGAATATCGAGAATGTGCAGACAGGAGGATTTCAGGAAGACTTTGCTTGGTGCGACTTCACCTTCCGAAGTGATTTCGGTTTTAAAAAAATTTGATACATGAGAGAGATTCTTAGATGAAATATTACGCGGATTTTCACATTCACTCTAAATATTCTATGGCGACCAGTAAGCAAATGGAACTTCCTTTTATTGCGAAAGAAGCAAAGGCTAAGGGTATTAATCTTGTAGGTACCGGCGATTTTACAAATCCAGGTTGGCTTTATCTTTTGGAGGGAGGATTAAAAGAAACCCAGAGGGAAGGTATTTATAGGTTTGAAGAAGTTGATTTCATCTTGACTGCTGAAGTATGCAATATATACAATGAGGGAGGACAGACAAAGAAAATACATTCGCTTATAATTCTGCCTAATTTTGAGATTGTCAGGAGTTTTAATAAAAGTATTAGAAAATTTGGAAAATTAGAAGCCGATGGGAGACCAATTCTTTCTTTTTCTTTGCGTGATCTTGCAGAGAGTCTATTTTCTGTATGTGAAGATGCGATTTTGATTCCAGCCCATCTATGGACTCCATGGTTTGGGCTTTTTGGTTCTCAGTCAGGATTTGATTCTATAGAAGAAGCATTTGGAAATTACAGAGAAAAAATTTACGCTATAGAAACCGGACTATCTTCTGATCCTCCCATGAACTGGCTTTTGTCTTCTCTTGATAATATAACACTGATTTCAAATTCGGATGCGCATTCGCCCGCCAACATAGGAAGAGAAGCTAACTGTTTTAAAGAGGAAATCGATTATTCTTCTCTTTTGAATGTTTTAAAAAATCAGGATACAAATATTTTCGATTATACGGTTGAGTTTTTCCCCGAGGAAGGCAAGTATCATTATGACGGACACAGAAAATGCAACGTGACTTTTCACCCTTATGATTCAAAGAAACATAATAACATATGTCCTGAGTGCGGCAGACCCCTGACCCTTGGTGTGCTGCATCGTGTTTACGACCTTGCGGATAGAGAAAAAGCTAAGAGCGAAGGAAGAGTGGGTTATAAGAGACTTGTTCCTTTACGAGAAATAATTGCTGATTCTCTAAAGGTGGGAAGTAAGACGCGGGCTGTAGAAGAGACATATATAAAACTAACAACTTATTTTGGTAATGAATTTAGAATATTACTTGATTTGCCAGAAAAGATTTTACTTTCTTGCACTGAAGAGAAAATAGCCAGATCGGTTATAAAAGTCAGAAATGAAAACGTGGAGGTACGTCCAGGTTATGACGGTGTATACGGGCAGATTTTGATTCCGGAAGAAAACCCTACCAAAGTGGTAACACAGCGGTCTCTTTTCTGATGAAGAGAATATTTGCTCCCTGGCGGTATAAATACATTAGTGATCTAAATGCCGAGGGCTGTATTTTCTGTAATGCTCAGTCGTCTAAGGACGATAGAAAATCAGGCGTTCTGTTTCGCGGAAAATTTGCTTTTGTTATAATGAATAAATATCCATATAATAACGGGCATATAATGATTGCACCGTATAATCATACAGGGGATTTCGGAGAATTGAGCGAGGAAGAGATGCTTGAGATGTCTACTCTCATGCAGAAATGGCAGAAGGTTATAAAAAAAGCCATGAAACCGGAAGGTTTTAATATCGGGATGAATCTCGGTAGGATTGCGGGTGCCGGTTTCGAAAAGCACCTCCATTATCACCTTGTTCCCAGATGGAGCGGAGACACGAACTTTATGCCTATAATTGGTCAGACCAAAGTTGTGCCTATGTCTGTAGACGATGCATATGACCTTTTGCTTAAGTTTTATAAAGAAATTTTTGTTGATTAAGAGATAAAAAAACCAAGGTGTGGAATATAAAAATTATAAAAATAAAAAAAGGTGCTTGACAATAATGAGTTTTTTATTATCATTAAACAAAAAAGGAGGCAAGGATGCGTTATTTTAAAGTATTTTTACCAGTACTGTTGATTGTTGTCTTGTTGATCGGTTGCGGCGGCGCACCAGTAGTAGAGGAAGAGATAGTGGAAGAGCCGGAAGTTGTTGAAGAAGATACAACTGAAGTAGTTGAGCCTGAAAGGCCCGAGCTAGTATTGGACAGGATATTCTTTGACTTTGATAAATCCGATATTAGGCCTGATGCCGCGGCAATTTTAGACGCAAACAGCGAGATGCTTGAGTTATATCCGGAAGTGAATGTGGTTATTGAGGGTCATTGTTGTAGAATAGGTACTGCTGAATATAATATGGCTCTTGGTGAGAGAAGGGCAAAAGCGGCGCTTAATTATCTTGTAGGACTTGGTATTCCTGCCGCGCAATTGTCAACAGTAAGCTACGGGGAAGAAAGACCTCTCGATCCGGAAAATCTGGAAAAGAACCGTCGCTGTGAGTTTGTAGCAGAGTAAAAACAGCTCCATTAGCTAAACAAACAAAATATGACTAAGCAACTTAGATTGCTTTTGGGTGTGGTGTGTTTGTCTCTAATATTTGGAGGTTGTTTTAGACCAAAGCACTTTGAGAGCTATTACTGGCAGCTAGATAGTCTAAAATACTATACCAAAAAGCAATCTAAGGAGCTTGCTCAGCTTAGGGTAGATTTATATACCAAATCGGATGAGATAGCTGAGAAGATAGAAATGCTCAATACCCGATTGAGTGAATCCGAAACACAATTAACTCAAATAAATGAAAAATTAGTAAAGGGAAGAAAGCCGGATGCCGATTCCGGTGAAGTATCTTCGGTTAGTCCTGAGGCGCGTATGATATATGAATCGGCTTATCTGAACTATGTTAAAGGCAATTATAGCGAATCTATCGATGGTTTCAAATCTTACATAAAAATTGCTCCGGAGTCCGCACTTTCTGATAATGCTCTTTACTGGATTGGAGAATGCTACTATGCAATGGGCAAAAGACAGGATGCGGTTAATACCTTCAATGAATTGATAAATAAATATCCGGAAAGCAATAAAAAGCCAACCGCAATATTTAAAACCGGTATCATATATGAGGAGGCTAACGAATTAAAGATTGCAAGAATGTATTTCGACAGGGTGATAAAAGAATATCCTAATTCACCCGAAGCAGTACTTGCAGGTAGCAGGTTGAATCAATGAATATATTTAGAATCTTTTTTGAGTCCGGGATTGTAGTTCAAATTATAATGGTTATTCTGGTATTTTTTTCCATCTGGTCCTGGGCGATTTTCTTCAAAAAAATATTTGATTTGAGGTCTACTAAAAGAAAAGCGCAGGATTTCTTACAAAATTTCAGATTTCATAGCGATGTCGAAAAAATGTATAATCTTGGATATTTGTTAAACAATAATATTTACGGAAGGGTATTAAAGAGCGGACTCGATGAGTTCAAATTTCTAAAGGCAAATGCTGGTGACAGGGCGCTGGGAATAGCTGATAATATGCAGCTCGCAATGGACCGGACAAAGGCAGCCGAAATAGAGAACTTAGAGAATGGATTGCCGATTTTAGGCACGATTGTCACAGCAAGCCCTTTTTTAGGACTTTTAGGAACTGTATGGGGAATTATGGAGGCTTTCCTGGAGATAAGAGCCAGGGGGTCAGCTCATATAATGGTTGTTGCACCCGGTATTACCGACGCTCTTATTTCTACTGTTTATGGACTTCTTGTCGCAATCCCGTCGTTAGTTTTCAATAACCTTTTACGCAGTAGAATAATCAATTTAGAATCACAGCTCGACAATTTCATCAGTGAGGCATTTGCAAATCTTAAAAGAGGATTGGTTGAAAAAGAATAAGGACAGGGGTCTCATTCAAGATTTGAATATAACTAATCTTGTGGATGTCGCGTTGACAATCCTCGTGGTTTTTATTATTACTGCTCCAATGATGACACCCGGAATAGATGTATCTTTACCTAAGACAGATGCTTCATTACCGCATGATGAAGAGGGAATTACAGTAACAATCAAAAGTAATAGGGCGTTATTCATCGAGGAAGAAAAAATCGACTCGGAAAAGTTTGAGTCGAGATTAAAAGATATCTTGACGAGTAAACCACCAGGTATAACCGTTTATCTTCGCTCTGACAAGAACATAGATTATGGTTTTGTAGTAGAGATTGTGGGTAAAATGAGAAAGGCAGGTGTAAAGGAACTGGGGCTTGTTGCCGAATTTTCTCCTTGAAAATGAACCGTTTTTATTTGTTTTCCTTTTTGCTTCATACCGTATTGTTCTCTACTCTTGGAATTAGCACAAGAAGTAGTTTTAAAAAAATACCCCGAATCGAGATTTACAAGGTAAGTATCGCGCCCCTTCCACAGCCTAAAGTTTCCGGAAAAGCAATCAATAGGCCCGAAGCTAAGGTGAAGAAAAATTTAGAAAAGTCAGTACCGGCGAAAGAAAAGAAAAGTAAGAGCTCCTCCTGGAAAAAATTACCCGACGGTTTACCCGATATCAGGCCTGAAATTTATACGGGTAGTGGCAGAGGATTCAATTATTCTTATTATTTGAATATTCTCTTGAGTAAAATCGCTCAAAATTGGAACAATCCGTATAGAAACAAAGACGTGATTTTGAAAAGTATCGTATATTTTGAGGTCGAAGAAAATGGTTTAATCACGAATATCCGTATCGAAGACGATTCCGGCGATGAGGTTTATAATGAATCAGCACTTCGGGCTGTAGCTCTCACCAAAAAATTACCGCCTTTGCCTCAGGAGTTTTCTGATGATTATTTAAAGGTGCATCTGGAATTTTTGACTGCCCGATGAGAAGTTTTTTACCAATCAATAAATTTACTTTTTTAAAAGTTCTCGTTTTTCTTGCTGTACCTTCCGGGATGTTTTTCTGTCAGGATGTTTTTCTGAGGCTTACTGACTACGCGGGAGGTAAAATTAATCTTGTGGTTGATTCCCTCGATGTCCAGGGCGCTCCTAAATTTATAAGGCACGTAAAAAGCATCGATAAGATAATAAAATATGACCTGGATTATTCGTTGTATTTTTCGCTTTATTCAGACACTGCTGTTTTCGCCGGTGATGCCGCAAAAAGCGGTGTATTGCTTAAAATATCGGCTGTGGAACCTAATTTGACGGTTGTTTTGCAGGATTTTCGGTCCAAAGAAAAAATCGGTGAATTTATTTTTCCGCTTTCCGGTAATTTAAGGGAGTTAGCTCATGAAATTTCAGATTATATTATTGAGATGCTTACGGGAGAGAAAGGCATTACTTCAACAAAAATTGTTTTTTCTTACCTGAAAAACGAAAAAAAGGAATTAGCTTTAGTTGACTATGACGGTTATAACTTTGAACCGCTTACAAAAAATGGCAATTTCAATCTTTTTCCCTGTTGGGCGTCTGACGGCAAAAGAATATTGTATTCAAACTATGGTGGTGACCGTTTACTTCTAAATCTCTTTGATCTTACGACAAACGATTCCAGAGCGATTTTTTCTTACCAGGGGTTAAATTTTGCTCCGGATTACTCCCCGGATGGTACGAAGATTGCCGTGACTATGTCCAAAGATGGTAATTCCGAGATTTACATCTTAGATCTTGAGAAAAAGAAATTAAACCGTCTTACTCATAACTGGGCAGTTGACTGTTCACCCGTTTTTTCGCCAAATGGTCGTGAAATTGCTTTTGTTTCAGACCGCAGCGGTATGCCACAGATTTATATTATGGATATTTACGGCGGTAATCTCCGTAGGCTAACTTTTCATGGAGATTATAATACTTCGCCAGCCTGGTCTCCAAAGGGAAGTATGATTGCGTATGTTTCACGTCAATCCGATTATTCGCAGCAAATATGCGTAACCGATCCCAATGATTTCCAGCCAATACAACTAACCTATTACGGCAATAACGAAGAGCCATCCTGGTCACCTGATGGATTACATATAGTGTTTATCTCCAACCGTACTTATCGGTATGAATTATGGACTATGAATTGGGATGGTACAAGACAGCGAAAACTTACCCGTAATCTAATCACATTTGCTCCCGATTGGTCACCATACTTAGAGTAGAAAACGTTTAGCTTGGTTTCTTTAAATAGTTAAATTATTGATAATGTAATTTCGTTCTGTTGGAAAATCAAATATTAAAAATTAAAATTCAAAATGACATATTAAAATGCAAAATTATCCGATTTTAAACTACAAAAAAATAAATTACGTTGCTAGTAGAATCAGTTATTTTTTTATAAATTTTTAAACTTTGATTTGTAATTTTAAATTTTGATATTTGATTTTTGAATTATCGTTAAGAGATATTATTTGTGTTTTTATAGAATTAAGATAAAAACCCCTGCTCGAGAGTGAGCAGGGGTTTTTTCTTACGAGTGAATTAACTTACACTCGAATTTAGTATACGTTAATCGTGGCTGAAAGCTTCAAAGATCTTAGCCAATCTGTGGATAGAAGTTCTACGCCGCTAAGATCAAACATACCCAAAAGATCAATTGATAAGTTCTTTGAAGGTTTCCAACCTAGACCGTATGTATAGTTTACGTCCTGGTAGGTTGAAGAAGAAGTATATTCTTCGTCCGGATCAGTCATACTGGTGTCAAAAGTTCTAGTCGTAGCACCGGTACCGTCTGTTACTACTCTCTCGTACAAATATACGGAATCGGCTTCGGAAGCCAGGGTCGTTTCCATTGTTGAACCGACTGATATAGCTCCAAGTCTCAGGAACCAGTCTTTATTTTTACCGAAATTTACTTCGACTCCGGCCGGTATAGCGATTCTATTACCACTAATTTTCTGGGTATAAGTTTCGTCCCAGCCACCTGTTGCCACAATTGTGTAATCATCTGCGTCGATTGCAATACCGTCATCATCGTTGAATGAAGAATTTATTTGTCTCCTGAAAGCTCTATCTTCTTCTAAAGTAGCCGAGAAAGTGTTAAGCATACAGCCCATTCCAAAACGTACATTTTCGCTAATCTGCCATTCGATCCTGCCGTTTAGACCCATTGCATTACCGGAAATAGATATAGGAGAGGTAAGATTTTCTGTATAGATAGTGTCAAGAACTGTTATTTGGTTCGAAATCCATTCTTCCTGGCTGAGATAATGATAGTTTTCCTCATAATTGTTATCTCCGCTTCCGGTGATTAAGGCATAATTACCGTTGACTTCCCATAAAAGGCCTGTTTTCTTATTTAAGTCGCTAAGTTCACCACTAATGCCAATTACGTTTGCATTGGCTGAATATTTGCCGGCAAAGTCAAAGCTGTCAAGAGTCTCAAAAGTAGTTGCTATATTGTCAGGATCATTATTCTGCCATCTGTAGTTGAACTCGTTTTCTTCGATCGTTTCTCCGCCTGTTGCGAGGAAAACATCTCCTCTAAAATCCCAGGTTCTGAAGGGCGAAGAATATGATAGCGCGTAAGTGGTTACGGGTGCTTGGCCTTTTCCGCTTCCATTTCCGAATTCGTCCCAGAGTACGGTTGTAACGAGTGACGGGGTAAGGGTTTGTGCAATGTAATGAGCAGAATCTTCACCTTCTACACTTTCTGTATATCCGGAACGTTTATATGTGAAAGCTACTTCTCTGCCTTTGCTCATAATTTTACCGATATTAAGCAGGATAGTGTTCCCGGATGCCTGTTCTTTTAGATACTCATTATTGTGAGTGATGCTCCTGTAATCCCACTCTTCATCTACATCGAAATCCTGGAAATAAGTTGAGTCCAACATGTCTTCCATAGAGTTGGTCTGATTTGTATTGCCGTAAAATGCTGTTACTTTTAAGCCTTTATAGAAGATTGGGCTCGTACCACCGATTAGAACTGTTTCTTCGGAGTACATATTGTCACCCTGGCGCTCTCCGCCCGATACAAGGTTACTCAGGTTTGTATATATGCGAGCACCTTCTACGGCGAAAATATCGGTTCCGTCTATACCATTGTCGAGATCGTCTTCAATAGTCTGAGTAGCTTGATGCCTGAATGATTCGAGATTGAGAAAATCAGATGTTATAGGTATCCATACTTGTGCTCCGACTCCCTGTACGAGGAACAAAGCACACAACAATACTACTAACTTTTTCATAAGACCTCCTTATGAGTTTTGTTTTTTTCTTTTATGCTTCCAATTAATTATTTTGCAGTAAAAATCCATCCGGCTTATTTAGTTACCAATGAAAATAAGTAATTTTTTCGATTTGTCAATACTTTGTGCATTTCTAATTGGAATTTGTCTTTCAAAGAAAATAGTAATGTTTATAAAATAGTGTAATAAATGTGAATAAGGGGTTGACAAATAGGGTTTGTCGTATATATATAAAATAATTAGTGATTCAAATCACAAAATCTAAATATAAAGGGGAAAATGAATATTTACTTTTTAAGTGAGTCAAAATTAAAGGATCTAATGAGTGTTCTGTTTGGGTATGGTAGGGTATTTGCCTCCACGGAGAAGGAGGTTGCTTCGAACAGAGACTCCGGATCCGGTATATTTGTGCGCGAAATGAATAAGGGATATTTGAACGATTATCGTATTCCAGGATTCAGGGCCTTCGATAATTTTAAATCGTTTATTCTGCCGGCAAGGTCGAAAATTGCGGATTATCCTGATGAGAAGTGGGTTGATGTTAAAGAAGGAAAAGATAAAAAAATCCTTGTCGGGCTTAAGGCATGCGATCTCACATCTTTTGCCATTCTTGATAAAGTCTTTCTCGATGATGCCGATTTTGTTGATCCTTTCTATAAAAACAGAAGGAAATCTTTGATTCTGGTATCCTCGGATTGTACTTATTCGAGTGATAGTTGTTTCTGTAATCTTATGGGTAATTATCCTTATCCTGAAAAAGGTTTTGATATCAATCTTTCGGAAATTAAGGGAGGATATTTAGTAGAGGGGGGAAGCGATGTGGGAGAAAAGATTTTAGAAGAATTATCTCTTACCGGTGCTGCGGAAAATCAAATTTCAGAAAGAGATAAAAACAGAAAAAAAGTATTGGAAAAATTACGAAAGACTAATTTTGAATTTGAAAAAGCGTTTTCCAGCCCCGACACTCTTGTTTCAGGAGCTTTCGATTCGGATGCCGGCTGGAATCTCGGCAGTACGTGTGTTTCCTGTAGTGCCTGTACGAATGTGTGCCCTGTTTGTTATTGCTTTACACTTTTTGACAGTGAAGGCAAGAAGAAAGAAAGGTATGAAAGATATATGGTATGGGATTCATGTCAGTTCAAGGGATTTTCGCAGATGGCAGGAGGTATGAATCCGCGTTTCTCGAAAATGGACCAGTTTAAAAATAGATATTATCATAAGTTTTTCCGTTTTTATGAAAGGTATAAGCTTTATAAATGTACTGGTTGCGGTAGATGTATCGATAATTGTCTTGGTGGTATCGATATGAGAGAAGTTTTATCCGGTGCCAGGAGCTCCGCAAAGGCAAAATAGATGGAAA
>CAYRCN010000050.1:0-11110 GCA_964422805.1 uncultured bacterium
CCTTATTTTCCAGAGGAGATATAATGATAATAACCGATCATATAAATTTATTTCCGGAACATCCCTTAAGGGGTCCAAATGAAGAACGACTGGGGCCCAGATTCGTAGACATGTACAATACTTACGATAAATATTTAATAGAAAAAACCGAAGATATCGCACTTAAAACAGGAATAAAAGTCAGAAAAGGCATTTACCTCGGACTTCAGGGACCCACTTTTGAAACCGGAGCTGAATACAGGATGATTAAAATATTAGGTGCGGATGCAGTAGGCATGTCGACAGTACCTGAGGTAATAGTCGCAAGGTGGATGAAAACAAAGGTTCTTGGACTCTCGATAATAACTGATATCTGTTTACCTGATGCAATGGAACCGGTCAGCCATGAAATTGTATTAAACGCGGCGAATAAAGCCGCTCCAAAACTTTCCAAGTTAATCGTTGAAGTTGTTAAAAAAACATAGACTTTATTTATTCTTCATATTATTCGTACTTATTACAAGTTGCGAACGGCAAAGCAATTATAATAAAGCTTTTGAGTATTATCATTCGTTAAGACCAACGCGGGCATTAATTCTCTTGGAAAATTCGACTATTCCTAAAGAAATATACCTTCAAGGTGAAATTTATCTCAATTTGAACGACCCCAGAAGAGCATTAAAATCCTTTGAAAGATTAATTGATACAGATCCTAGATGGAAAACGAAAGTACTGAAAAAATTATTACAAGCCGGAAATGAATCATCGAAAAAGGGTAAAGATTTCATGGCTGTCATGATTTACTCAAAAATATTGGAATTTGAACCCGAATTCGATTTACAAGAAAAAAACATATTAATGGGAAACTGGTTTTTCGATTCAGGAGATTATGAGCAAAGCATTGATTATTATATAAAAGGATTAAACTACGAACCCAGGAATGAAGATTTACGATTAAAATTAGCACGATGTTACATAAATACAAACGATTTAGTTTCTGCTTATGACGTTCTAAAAGAAGCAATTAAAGACCTCCCAGGCTGGCGATTAAGATATTGGTTAGGAAAAACAGCTTTCGATTTAGCAGAGAAAAGAATAAAAGAAGGAAACTACGATTCAGCTGAATTATACCTTAAAGAGTTAATCTCTCTTGGCATGCCTAAAGTATTGATAGATGACGCATACTTCTTAATGGGTGATATTAAACTAAGTCGAGAAGAATACACCGATGCAGCGAATTATTATAACAAAGTGTTAGATTTGAACAAATTTGCGAAACCAAAAATCAGAAGAGAGGCGGAAGAAGCTCTCGAAATTATTAAGAATATGGAGGATAACCCTTAATGAAAAAAATATATTTTATAATGATTTTTCTACTATTCTATTCCTGTTCAAAGAATAATAAACCCGAGATAACATCACCCGATGAAGAATACCAGCAAATTGTTAAACTCTTTGAAGAAGGAAATTACGAAAAAACCATTAACTACCTTACATATTTTTTTAATAGATATCCTGGGAGTCATTGGATCGATGACGCTCAGTTTCACTATGCTGAATCATATTACCAATTACATAATTATATGGAAGCCATCAACGAATTTCAATTTCTTCTCAATAATTTCCCTAATTCAACTTGGAGTGAACTCGGCCTTCTAAGGAAAGCTCAATGTTTGGAAGAAATGTCTCCATTACCTCAAAGAGATCAAACTCTCACAAAAGAAGCTTTAGAAACTTACGAAGAATTTATCAGAAAATACCCATATTCAAAATACTTAGAGGAAGCTAAAGAGAGCAAAAAAAGTGCGGAAGAAAAAATAAATCAAAAGCTAATTGAAATCGGAGAAACTTACATCAAAATGGGTATCGATAAGGCCGCAATTGTATACCTAACAAAAGTCGCAGCACAGAGTGAAAAATGGAAAGATAAGGCAAATTTATTACTCGGCGATATAGCATTTTCAAATAACAATGACTCCCTTGCAACTTTCCATTATTTAAATGTAGAGGGTGATTTAAAAGAAAAAGCACAGGAAAAGTTAAAGAAAATAAATTGAAAGGGATTTTTGGAGGAAATTTTAATCCTGTTCATACAGGGCATTTAATATTAGCAAGCGATACCCTGGATTTATTGGCTCTCGATAAAATATTATTCGTTCCGGCATGGAAATCCCCATTTAAAAATGATATTGTTTCCATACCATTTAAAGATAGATATAATATGTTGAGAGCAGCCACATCTAATAAAAACCGTTTCGAAGTATTGGATATCGAAGCAAAAAGAAAAGGAATCTCATACACTTATCATACTCTAAGAGAACTCTTAAAAAAAGAAAAAAAACTTTGCCTCCTGATAGGTGAAGATCAGGCAGCAGATTTTAGAGAATGGTACAAATGGAAAGAGATTTTAAAAATGGTGGATGTTTTTGTTTTCAAAAGAAGCAAAAAGAAACAGAAATACCCGAAGGAGTTGAAAGTCCTTAATTCAAGAATAATAGAAATTTCCTCAACTGAAATACGGAATAAAATAACAAAAGGAGAACCCGTAGATTTTCTCGTACCTGAAGAAGTACTAAATTACATAAAAAAACATAAACTGTATAAGACTTAATGTAAAAATTAAATATCAAAATGTAAAATTACAAATAAGAAATTGTTAGAGCGTTAGTGCGTGGGTGTGTTGGCTTGTTTTTTTAACGGACGAACTAACTGACTCATGGACCAACTATATTATTCATTTTGCTTTTTGATTTTTGATATTTGATTTGTTTTTCAGCCTATTTCCTTTTCTCTATCTTACCCGCGTATTCGAGTATAAGTTCTCCAGTACCCGGTGAAACGGTATAAATATTACAGAGCAGAAGATCACCTATGAAAAATTTATTGTACCTTCCTGAGAGAGAACGGTCTCTTATTTTATAATCGTCACCAGGCAGAATTCTTATTGGAATAAACCCTGTTACCAGAAAATCGTCAAGCTCCACCCAAATTCCGTCAGTGCCGATATTTGTTACCATTCCCTTGAATTCTTTGTCCGTATTTTCTTCCAAATAACGCATTATAAAAAACTTTGTTATTTCTTTCTCGGCTGAGTCAGATTTCCATTCCTGTTCCGTTGAATGATCGGCAATCGATTTCAATTCTTCCTGTGTATAGTTTTCGCCGAAGAGTAACCTATGAACGATGATATCGGGATACCTTCTTATCGGAGATGTAAAATGCGTATATATTTTCGAACCCAAACCATAATGCGGTTCAGGTTTAGCTATATATCTCGCTTTTTTCATACATCTTAATAATTCATAGTTAAGAATCCTTCTGTAAGTGGAATTTTTGACTTCATCGAGAAAAAAAGATAAATCTTTTCTCTTAATTGAAGGCAATTTGAACCCAAGGCCTTCTACGAGTATTTTAAACTGTTCTAACTCATTTCTCTCCGGTTCTTCATGAATTCTATAAATCCCAGGAATTTTTTTACTATCTAATTCCCTGGCTACCGATTCATTTGCAGCTAACATAAATTGTTCTATAATTCTGTGAGCCCAGAGTTCTCTAACAGGATAAATTGCCGTTGGACGAAAATCCTTAATCTCGACTTTGACTTCTTCTCTAAAAAAATCAAGATAACCTTCATTTCTTCTTTTCTCAGAAAGAATTTTTGCAAGTTCAGATGCGACTAAAAGTTCGGATTTAAACGGCGAACCAACTTTACCGTCAAGAATCTCCTGAACCTCTGTATAAGAAAATTTGTTGTCTGACTTGATTTTTGACTTATAAAACTCCTTTTCAAATATATTGCCCCTTCTATCAAATTTAATATAAACGGTAGCTGCCGGCGATTCCTTTTTTTCTTCAAGGCTTAATGACTTGGTAATTTCCTTTGGCAACATAAAGTAAGTTTCATTAGGGAGGTAGGTGGTACAGCCACGTCTTTTCGCTTCTTCATCAATTGCCGAATTCCTGCGGATTGCCCCGGATACATCTGCAATATGAACCCAAAGATGAAAAAATTTTGCATCTTTCTTCACCGAAATTGCATCATCAATATCTTTCGCATCAGAAGGATCAATAGTAAAAGTAATTAAGGAGGTAAAATTCTTTCTTCCTTTAATCGAGGGTGGGGAAAAGTTTTTAACCTCAGCTAATGCTTTATTTGAAAATCTATGTTTCAAATTATACTCCTGCTTAACAAGAATATTATATAAATTATCCTCACTAATCTTTTTGGAAAATTTTGCAAGAGGAGGAAGAACAGGTGTAGACCATTTGACAAATTCTGCAAGTATAAAATCGCCTTCTCTTACTTTATGAGAATCTTCAAGTTCAAAGTAATGAGGAATATTCTTATCTTGAGGTTGAAACATCAGCCTGCCTTCGAAGAGAATAACCTTTCCAACGAAGTATTCTCTTGAACGTTCGATTACCTCTTCAATCCTCGCTTTTAATCTACCTCTCGATCTTTTTGTTATTTTTGCTAATACCAGATCTCCGTTTAAAGCTGTAAAAGTGTCATTAGGAGGAATAAAAAGATCTTTCATGCCTGAAGACGGCATTAAAAATCCATACCCCTCCCTCTTCCCATCAAAGATTCCTCTTATGTATCCTGCTTTACCCGGAAGAGCAAATTTTTTACCTTTTGAAATTATTTTGCCTTCTTTTTCAAGTTTCTTTAATAAAGGCTTAATCCGCTTACCGCATTTTTTTTTGAGAATTTTTATGTTCAAATAAGCAGTGGGACTGTTTTTTAGTGCATCAAAAATGCATTGAATTTCTTTATTCATATAAAATTTCAGAATTTAAAACAAATTTTCTTTTTTTCTTTTTGCCTTGGGCAGAATTCCCATCTGATTTCTATATTTGGCAACAGTGCGTCTAGTAATATTAATACCTTCTTTTTCTAATTCTTCTTTTATCTCCATATCCGACAATTTTTCACTCCCCTCAGCTTCTATCATCCTTCTGATCTTCTCCCTAATAGTATTTGTAGAAATATTTTGTTCCCTTCCTTTAACTCCTCCGCTTAAGAGATGTTTTATATGAAAAACCCCTTTTGGACTTTGAACATATGTGTCTTTTATGTATCTAGAAATTGTGGATTCTGATAAATTAGTCGTTCTAGCAATTTTTTTAAGCGTAAGAGGGTTCATGTGCATTACCCCTTTATCGAAAAAATCTTTCTGGAAATTTATTATATACTCCATCACTTTTCTAAAGTTCTTTCTTCGCATTTCCAATGATTGGAGAATAAATTTTGCTCTTTCCATCCATTTTTCAACAAATTTAACTGTCTTTTTGTCATAATTTTTCGGAGCTTGTAAAACCTTTAGATAATTTGTGTTTATGCGAAAGAAAGGGAGTTCTGGTTCATTTATAGAAATTTTAAGCTCTGCTCCGTCCTTCTCAACTATGACGGAAGGGGTAATATATTCAACTTTCCCAAAGTCTTTTCCCGTAGGACGCGGATTAATTCTTTGAATATTTTCTATTGCTTTTTTAATCTTCTCAGGAGCCATATTCAATTCATAAGAAATCTTCCCTATTTCTTTTCTCTTGTATTCTTCCCAGAAATCATTAACAATTTTGAGTTCCAACTTCGATTTTTCAGGCGCTCTTTCCAGATGTATTTTTATTGATTCTCGGACATTTCTTGCAGCAATTCCGGGTGGAGCACATTCTTGAATGATTTTAAGTGTTGCTTCTATTTTATCTACCGGAATACCAAAAAATTCTGCAATTGTAGGTAAAGGTGTATCCAAGAATCCTTCATCGGTAAGTGAATCTATCATGTATTCTCCAACTTCAATCAATTTCTCATCAGATAATTCCATCCTTAGTTCTGTCTTCAGTTGCTCGGAAAGTGTCGAAGTATAAGGTATTTGCTTTCTTTCAACTTCTTCTAAATCAGAAGGGACAAAATAGGTCGGGAAATCTTCTGTGAAAAAATCCTTGAGTTCTTTATTTAAAAGATCTTCTTCTTTTTCTTTTTCTTCTTCTTCAAAAGAGGCAGATTCCAGCGATTCAGAAGGCTCAGACGATTCATCCTCTTCAGCTAAACTTAACATAGGATTGGCTTCGATCTCCTGATAAATTATGTTCTTTAGCTCAAGACGCGGACATTGAGTAACTTTTATCATAAGAACCTGAAGGGGACTCATCTTTTGTTCGAGTTTGAGACTTTGTTGTAGTTTTTGTATTGATGAAATTCTTCTGTTCTCCATAATTTTAGAGTTTAAATTTCTGTCCCAGATACAGTTTTTTTGCTGTTTTGTTCGAAATCAAATCGTTTGCTTTACCTTTTAATATTATTTTACCATCAAACATCAGGTATGCTCTATCGGTAATTTGCAATGTTTCTCGTACATTGTGGTCGGTTATCAATATTCCTATATTCTTTTTCTTAAGAACCAAAACCATTTCCTGAAGTTCTTCTCTGGTTATTGGATCAATGCCTGTAAAAGGTTCATCTAACAATAAAAATTTAGGATTCGACGTTAGAGCTCTGGCTATTTCAACTCTTCTTCTCTCTCCTCCGGAGAGTTTATTTGCATTTCTTTCAAGTAAAGAAGATAGCTTGAATTCCTTCACCAATTCGTTAAATCTCTTTTTTCTTTCTCGGGAATCCGTGATTAATATTTCAAGCATAGCCATAAGATTATTTTCTACTGAAAGCCCCCTAAAAATAGAAGCCTCTTGTGGTAAATACCCTATTCCCAACTTAGCTCTTTTATGCATTGGTTTTTTAGTAATCTCCTCGCTATCCAAATAAATATCGCCCGACTCAGGTTTAATAAACCCAGTTATCATATAGAAAGTCGTCGTTTTCCCCGCCCCGTTCGGACCTAACAACCCAACAATTTCGCCCTCTTCTACTTCTATTTTAACCTGATCGACTACTGTTTTTCTATTGTATTTTTTAATTAGATTTTCCGCCCTGAGTTTCATTTTTTGCAAAGCTACCTCTCGATTTACCTTTAACTAAAACACTATCTATGGTATCTTCATCATAGTAAATATTAATAGTATCTCCCCAGACGATATTTCTTCCATCTTCAGTGTATGTTATAACTTTTCCATTTAAAGACTTCATAATATTCGCTTTATGGTCTACAAAAATCATATCACCAGTTATAGAGTCTCGTTTTTCCAATATGAACGGTTCATCAAGCAGAGTAGAAATTTCATTTTTACAATTGTGGATTAACTTCCCTGAATTCCCTAATATATTTGAAGTTTCGAAGTTCACGTTTGACAAAAATTTATAGGTAGAATCCTTTACTATATATACAGTATAATCTGATTTGACCCTGATTTCCGGAGATTTGAATTCCGGATAACCTCTTATTACAACGGAATCCTCAAAAAAATCTGCCGATTTACCTTTTATCAAAACAGAATCGGAAACAAATATCAAATTTCCAATTAATTTTCCTTCCCCTTTTTCTCTGAAAAAAATCAGAGAATCACCTATCAAAGTATCTTCTTTCCATATTTTCACATTTCCACTGCCAAAGACAATTTTATAAGGTACTTTATAATTCAAATAATCTGCGCTTAAGGAAAATTTCTTACCCTTGAGGAAGACACTATCTTTTAACATTATGGAAGTATCTGTTTGGACTGCTTGCTTTGCAGTTATATAAAGGTCTTCAGAATAAATCTCTATTCCATTTCTAAATATATTTTTATTTCTATCAACAATTTCCATCGATCCCGAACGGATTTCATAAGGCACCATTAACAATAAAAGAATCATTCAAATTCACCTTTCCCTGAAAACTTTTCTTTTATAACTATATGCTTTAAACTCGGATCGGATTCAAGTCCTTTACCGCGATAAACCTGTTTATCTTTAGAATATTTTACTTCGCCATCCGTAAATATTTTTTGCTTTTCTTCAGACCAGTTCAACTCGTCCGTCCATAAAGTCACCGAATCGCTTGACTTAACTACAATGTTTCCAACTGCTTTTAGATCATTAGTTTTATGAATAATATATCCGCTGTCAGCTTTTAATTTAGAAGAAGGCTGTGAATTCTCGTCAAAAAACTCTAATTCCAATTGATGTATAACAGTTGTATCAGATATTTTTGCATCTTCGGCAGTCAATTTCCATATAAGCCGGCTTCCTTTATAATTTTTGAGAATAAAAGAAGTAAGACTTTCCTCCTTTATCTCAAACTCTGTGGTATTTTGCTTTTCGCAGGACATAAAAACAATTGCTAATACTAATATCAACATCTTTGTCATAATATAATTATAAGATTCTTAAGATAAAAGTCAACATAAGTTATTGATACAAATCGGTTTTTTAAAGTAATCTCATCGTAAGACGAAGAAAACAAAGTAAGAAATAATCCGGAAGCCAGAAGTCAGAACCCCTACCTCAACCCCCAACAATTAGCCGAATAAACACAGCTAAAAACGGATCGACGAGAAGGGACTTACGACTAATGACTTGTAATACTCTTTCCTAAAACAAGGTAATATACAAAGAGTAAACGGAATCGTGATTTAAAGATTTTTTATTAATAATTATTTTTTTAACTTTGATTTTTTTAAGACAATTGTACATAACATTCTTATTGAAAAATATAGAATAAACATACCCTTGAATATTATTCTGCAAAGCCATCTCATGTGCTAAATATAATTCTGACTGTCTCAGGAACCACATAACTTCCTTCTGACACTTAGAGTCAGCATCAATATAGGAAGAAGGTATAAACGCAATATACAGTTCACACTCATTTATACCCCTTTCCTTTAATTTCAATTCTTTCCGTATTAAATTTTCAAACTTTTCATAGAAACTATCATCTAACGGAATTGTCTCTTCAGCGAATAAATCCCATTCATCATTTTTCTCTCTACTAAAAGTCACTATAACATTATTTGCTTTTTCATCTAAAAAGTAATCTATCCATATAAGGTCATTTCTCTTAGATAGGATTTCATAATTATATCTGATCAATAATACTATATCAACGCCTTCAGCCCCATACAATGAAGGTATATTATCCTGCCATGTCCAGTTTATTTTCAGCTTAAAATTATTAATACAGAAAGATATTCCATCCCCCGAACTGCCGAAAACCGGAATAACATAAATAACAAGCACTATTAAAATTACAATGATTTTTTTCATATCTTAATTTTCATTGAATTGTAAATGTTTCCGTGAATTTGTCAAGAACAATTATTTAACTACAGAGAACACGGAATTTATTTCTTCTCTTTTCACCGATTAACTAATGAACAATTTAGCCCTTCGGAATCAACCCTTAGGGTTAACGTACACAACTTTCTCCCTCTCCATTATAACAGTTCCCTTAGCGATACCTTTCGCTCCCCGCACATATCTTTTCTGCGCGTAGGAAACGGGAACAGAGGTTGAGTGTTTCAATTTACTGAATTTCGCAGCGTAATACGCTGCCTGGTGAATATCTTCTATCGGCGGAAATTTGTTTTTATCTTTTACTCTAAGGACTGTATGTGAACCGGGAGCATTTTTTACATGAAAGAAGATGTCATAAGGACGGGCAAAAGAGAAGGTAAGCTCGTGGTTTGCTTCCGCGCTTTTGCCGACCAGGACTTTCGAGCCGTTTGAGGTGGTAAATACGCGAAATTTCGAGGGAAAAGTTTCTTCTTCTTTTTCTTCTTTTTTTCCTTTATAAAATTCCTTAAATTCACTTAAATCTTCGGCTATGTTGAGTTTTTCTCTTTTTTTATTTAGAACTTTCAGCTCTTTTAATATCCTGTTTCTTCTGAGTTCATCGCTTTCGGCTTTTTTCTTTTCTTTTTTAAAAAGTCTGAAATAGTTCTGAGCGTTTTCCATCACCGTTAGAGAAGGATTTAGTTTTATTTCCAGTTCATTACCCATATAGTCAAGAACCACTCTATCTTTGGAGAAATCGATAATTCCTCGATAAGTAAGTATAGCATCACCCATTTGTTTATATATAGAAATATCTTTAGGTTCACTTAAACGTCTCAAAATCTCTTCATTTTTAAGTATCTTCTTCTCTAGCTGCGTTTCGATTATTTCAAGCAATCTTTTGCGCTCTTCTTCCCTTTTCTTTTCCTCGAAATAATATACCACAGCTTCGTTCATACTCGGGAATTTCCTACCTTCAGGTAAAAGATACGGAGAAAGGATATCTTCAAAAACGGTTGGACCGAATTCCCGCATCGAAAAAGAATTTACAAATTTAACACCTTTTAGTTTTAAACTTTTTATAAATCCAACAGTTAAACCGCCTATTTTTTCTTCAGCTATTATTGCATCGACAAGCTCGTCACGAAGGGCGCTCAAAATGTTCAATGCTTTAGGAGTTAAAGGAAGTTTATACTTCTCTTTCTTAACACCTTTAAATGAATTAATTACTTTATCACCCCGGATAAGTAAACAATCACTTCTTCTTCCGAAAATTTCAAATACAATTTTTAAATCTTCTTCAAGAGTTATAATCAAAATTCTATCAAAACCAAGCTGTCCAATTTCCAATACTTTCTTACCTTTAAATAAGGTTGAATAATAGCCCTGCCCTTTTATTTTTTTTAAAGAAATATAAGGAGACTGACGGCTCAGATTAGCGGTTAAAAAATGTTTCCCGAATACAACCGATACCAGATTGTCCTTACGAACAACATCATTTATCTTAATTTGACCCTTAAAATTAAGTTCCTTTAATAAATAATGCAGGGTTATTCCTGTAAACATTTTTATTAGTCCAAAGTCCAAAGTCCAACGTCACAAGTCAAAAAAACATTTGTGTAATTTGTGCTATTTGCTGTTAGAAAAGGGGTCGTGTGGTTTTTGTTTTGACTCATGACTCATGACTCTCGACTCGAGACTCTTTTCTTCCCCTAACAGCAAAAAAACAAACTCCTATCGAAATAAAATAAAGAAAAAATAAAGGAACAGTTGTTACAAACATTGTTACTATATCGATGGTAGGAGTAATTACAGCCGCAAAAATCAAAATGAAAATTATTGCGAATTTCCAGTTTCTGGCAAGTAAACCAGGCGAAATCAGGCCTATCTTACTTAAAAGAAAGAAAACAACCGGCATTTCAAAAGATAAACCAAAACCTGCTAAAATCCAGATAATGAAGCTAAAATATCTTGAAG
>CAYRCN010000051.1:0-10974 GCA_964422805.1 uncultured bacterium
ATATATCAAAAAACCGCCGTTTTCTTGATAGGCATTAAGTGAATCAAGTACTTCATTCGGAGGGACATAACTATAGGAATTAACAATTACAAGTTGCCATGGAATTTCGCTATTTAGTTCCGCCTGTAATGCCGACCAGGAAGTTACCAGTGTTCTGGATAAACCGAGATTATCCAGAGCTGTATCATAATAATATGTACCGGGTCCCTCCTCCATAACAAGTATGTTTTCAAAAGCTAACGGAGTAACATCACTTTCGTAAATCCTCTTAGAAAACTCTGGTGTTAAGTAATTACCCGTTACCGAGTTTTCTACAGAGGTCCGTCTTTCATCGTTCTTGAAATCGGTAACTCTAAAACTTATATTCGCTGCTGGCTCCAACGCCTCAATAGAAATATCAAAGTTTAGATCACTTCCTCCGGTATTATAAATCGTTAAAGTATCGGTAGACGTCTCACCCGTAAACAAACTATCACTCAACGAATCGGGCGAAACCGAAATATCCGGGGGTAATAATCCTTCTCCCTGTAAGAAAACTGTTAGAGAGGGTTCATCTAAATCATTACACTCTAACGTTAAATTTCCCGTCGATGAGACCTCAGCAGCAGGAGAAAATATAACGCTAACTGCCTGACTTTCACCAGGAGATATATCAAAATTGGACATATCGACAGAAAAATCAATATTGTCGGATGTGATACTGCTGACTCTCAAAGTATCTGTACCAACATTGTTAACCAGAAGTTCCAATGTGTCGGGATGACCTATGTATACCGTGTCGAAATTTAAGGTATCTGTGAGTAGAGATATATCCGGTGTTGAGATAGGTACAGAAAAGTAACTAATCCAGGTGCTGTCATTTACATCACTTGCAAGAAGTTCAAAATTAATAACATGGTTTTCCGGACATCCCGGCAGAACATCAAAATCAAAATCCTCTAAACTCTCTGCGATTGAATCTGATAATATATTACCGAAATCCTCTATAGAATCTGTTAAGGTAACATAAGGGTCTTCCGTATGAATAATCCCTGTAACGCTAAGTGCATCATCAAGACCTACATTGTGCACAGAAAAAGGCAACTCAATGCTTTCTCCGGGATCGACATTCCCATCACTATTTCCCGATCCATCTATTACTGTGTATTGTTCAAAAATTACCCAGGGACCGGAAGGAGAAATAACGTCGACAGTTCCTTCATAGGGAATGTAATTGTTTTTCGTAACCGTACAGTACATTATGCCAAGGGAGTTAGGCGGTGGCGACAAAGTCAAGTTAATATTACCGGAAGCATCGGTATATCCCCTGGAATAAACTTCTCCTTCTTTAAATAAACAGACAAGAGCTCCCTCTATTCCAAAACCGCCATCGGTAACATTTACACTAAAAGAGCTACCGCCAACAGGTATTACTGCATCGTGAGTAACTGTTAATTCTCCGGGATCGTCTGTCCAGAGAGGCATTTCAGGGTCTCCGAATAGATTTAATTCATAAATACACCATGCCCAAACAGCTCCCCAGGTTACTCGCGAAACATATCCGTCTTTAGAAAAAGCGTGCGCTGTACCCACATGGTCATGATAGGTATAATTTTCTCTAAATATCTCATGATAGAAACAGGTATCGATATGCTCCGAAGGGCCCATATTTGGGGGGCTTCCCCAACCGTATCTTGAATTCATTATAGAATAACTTCCTCCCGTAGAAGGAGTTAAATAATGCTCCGCAAAACAATCCCCGTAAGGAACATAATCGATGGCGCCACACATACAACCGATAGAATTATGTATGCCAAGTAAACTATCATTATCGAGGGCGTCTAAGTCATTTGAATTGAAATAGGCGTCGGCATAATAAGTGTAAATACCATATTGATTGCCATGTCCAACAAGGTGAGCAAACCCGAATCCTGAGCGGACCGAGTCGACAAAAGCCGCATGGGTAAGGTTCCCATCTCGTTCATACATCTTTGAAACCTGCCAGTCCCCGGGTATCATGTCGGCGATTGCTTCCTGAGAGAGTTTTTCGTCGTAAGAAGTCCACAGGACAGCGGCAGGCAGAAGTATTTTTTTCTGATAACCGTACGGAGGACTTTTCTCATAGGTGAGAACTTTATTTACAAAAGTTTCAGCCTGTGCAACAGTCCGTACGGGAGCTCTTCCCACAAAGACATCCGAATATAAATCGACGTCGTCTGTGGATTCGCCGTATATACCATCTCCGTCTGCGTTCCAGTCTCCATCAAGATCTGAGAAGTAAAGATCGGCTGGGATAGTGTCAGTCTCGTCTCCATCTACATATCTATACCACACATTTCTTCTGGGAACGATTTCCTGACCCCATTCATAGTCACATTGACCTCCAAGAAGGACCCATATCGTTCCCCAGGAGGAATTTGCATCGATTATGAAATTTCTTACCATTTCAGCATGATCCGCCCCAGCGTAATTCGCGTAAATAGAATCTAAAGTTACAACTTTCGCAGGAATACCCTTTTTTGTCTTCCAATCCGCAAGTTCTTGAAAAGAGGCAGCAAAAGAATCTGTTGTTATTATTACGTATTCAACCGTATCCGGAGTTAAATCCAGACTGCCCCGCAGTCCGATAGAAGGTTCCAACATTCCAATGTCTTCAGGATTAAGAATTAATTTGCCGACTCTTTCTTTGAATATCTTGTTCTGTTTTTCTGTCTTTCTTATATTTAACGAACGTAATTTCTCTTCATAGGTAACCTTAAATCTTATTCTTGAATAAAAAATCAATTTTTTCTCTTGCGGGATATACTGCAGGGGGTAAATCAACACACTTGCGAGTCTATATCCTCCCATTGAACCTGAGTGTGGAGACTCGATAATTTGCTCGGGATAGGGGAGATTTTGATTGTATATATTCTCGTCAGGCGGGGCAAAGGTATAAACCTTGCCCTTTAAGAACGGCTGCGGATGTTGAGTTGGGTATACATCGTACTCTCCGGTAATTTCCTCCTTATCGGCGGAAACTACCTCGATGTCTGCTACTTCAGCACCTTGCGGAATTAGGAGGGAAAAAGCAGCTCTCGGAAGTAATGGCGCCCCAACTTCTACTGTCGACTCGCATCCCTCAAGTTTGACTAAGTCATATACGTCAAGTTTAGAGAACGAAAGATCTTCTATCCTGAATGTCACTTCTTTTTCCAAAACACCTGCCGTTAACAAAAATGCGAAAAGAAAAAAACAAAGATTAAACAGCTTATAAAGATTTTTGCAAAAATCCATACAACCTCCTAACCGGAACATAACGTTAAAATATTTTTTTGCGCAAAATACAATAGCATTATAACAATAATATGCCCGAAAGTCAACATATTTATTTTTCATATTTCTCTAAGTCACCCTTAGTTGAGATCACATATTTTCTCCTTTCTAAACCATTAATTGTAATTTTCATATTTAAAAACAAAGTACTCTGTTTTAAAAAGTATTATATTGACTTTTTAGGATTTGTCAAGGGGTTTTTTTGTTTGCTCTAGTTTTTGGCTTTTTGCCTTGGTTGTTAGCTTAAAAACAAAAACTTTGTGTTCTTCGTGGTTTAATTATTTTGTAGGGATGCATGGGGCTCTTGCGATAAAGTAAATAATCGATATTTTAAAGAGGAAGCAGATAATGAAACGAAAGGTTATAAGGAAACAGCCGAATTCGAAGATGTGTCTTGTATGCGGACTGAAAAATAGTCTGGGCCTCAAGGCTAATTTTTATGAATTGGAAAATAAAGAACTGGTTGGGATTTTTAAACCGATAGAAGAGCATCAGGGTTATCCGGGACGTCTTCACGGAGGAATCATTTCGGCTATCCTGGATGAAACGATAGGCAGAGCCATTATGATTGGTTATGAAGAAGATGTCTGGTTTGTAACCGTTGAATTCAATGTTCGTTTCAAGAAGCCTGTGCCGCTCGATGAAGAGATAAAAGTTAAGGCTCGTGTTAGTAGAGAAACAAACCGAATATATGAAGGAAGCGGTGAAATAAAGTTAAAAAGCGGCGAAATAGCTGCCGAGGCTTATGGTAAATACATGAAGTTGCCTATCGATAAAATTGCGGATTTTGATTATGGGGACCAGGAGTGGGGAGTTGTCCCGGCAAAAGAAGACCCTGCAGAGATCGACATTTAATTTTGAACCACGAAGACCACAAAGAGCACAAAGGATTTGTTAATGGAAATGAAAGAGGTAGACGAGTTATCAAACAAAGTAATTGGAATTGCGATTGATGTTCATAGAAATTTAGGTCCAGGGCTTCTTGAGTCTGTTTATAAACAATGTTTAGCTTATGAATTTTATAGTGCCAATATTAGATTTGAAATAGAGAAGGAAATACCTATAAAATGCAAGAAGGTAAATATAGATTGTTCTTTTAGGGCTGATTTTATAATAGAAGATAATTTGATTTTAGAGTTTAAAACCGTTGGTAGAATTCTTCCGATTCATAAAACTCAATTATTAACTTATTTAAAATTAACTTCTATTAGATTAGGCATAATAATTAATTTCAATGTAAAGTTATTGAAAAATGGTATTAAAAGAGTTATACTGTAGAATCTTATCATTATTTCGTTTATATGGTAAGATTTAAAGGGTGAGTTGGGTTTTTGAAAAAACATAATTGAAGAAGGTTGTGTTGGGTGGCTTTGAGATCTTTGTGGGCTTTGTGGTTCAACAATTTGTTTTGTAAGGGGAAAAGGAGATGTAGTGGGTAATAGGATTTTATATTACAGTACAAATAGAGAAATAAATACTGAAGGGGTTGAAGGTTTTAAAGGAGAGGTGACCTTTAAAGAAGCCCTTTTTATGGGTCAGGCTCCGGATAACGGCCTATTTATGCCGAATCGTTTGCCCGAACTTTATAGAGAAGAAATTCTATCGCTTAGAGATAGACCTTATTCTGAAGTCGCTTTTGAGATACTTAAGAAATATTTGAAAGATGATATAAGCGATGAAAAGCTAAAGGGAATTTGCAACGACGCCTACACTTTTGGTATACCGATTGAAAAGATTACCGGAGAAATTTATCTTGCCAGAATGGACCAGGGTCCTACCGCCTCTTTTAAAGATTTCGCCGCTCAGGTTATGTCCAGATTGATGGAAGAATTAAAGGAAAAAGACCAAGAGATAACCGTTCTGGTAGCGACTTCCGGAGATACCGGAAGTGCTATAGGTACGGCTTATAAAGGTTTGGAAGGTATTAAAGTATATATTCTTTACCCTGAATTGGAAGTCAGTGAGGGACAGAGAAAACAATTGAATGCTATAGGCGATAATACGACTACCATAGCTATCGACGGCAAATTTGATGATTGCCAGAGACTTGTGAAACAGGCATTTGGTGACTTTGAGCTTAAGAGTTTGAATTTAACCTCCGCGAATTCGATTAACATAGGAAGAATTCTACCTCAGGTAGTTTATTACTTTTATTCTTATATGAATGTGGTAGATGAAGTCCGACCGGTTATTTTTTCGGTCCCGTCCGGCAACTTCGGAAATTCTCTTGGATGCGAAATCGCGCGCAGAATGGGTTTACCGGTTAGTCCACTCATAATAGCTACCAATGAAAACGATGAGTTCCCGAAGTTCCTTAATAGCGGGGTTTATGAGAAAGTAGAGCCGTCTCGTAAGTGCCTTTCCAATGCGATGAATGTCGGGAATCCAAGTAACCTTGCCAGATATTTTGACCTTTACGGAGGTATAGTGGATAAAGAGGGAAGTGTCCACAGAGAACCAGATGTCGCGGAGATGAAAAAGAATTTGTATTCGGTCTCCATTAGTGATGATGAGACTGTGAGAACCATAAAAGAAATTTATGAAAATTACAATGTATTACTGGAACCTCACGGAGCAGTCGGTGTCGCGGCTTTAATGAATCATTACAAAAAAATAGATAAGCCTGCTGTGTGTTATGAGACTGCTCATCCTTCTAAGTTTCCTGAAATTATAGAAGAAACTCTTAAAATAACTCCCGAACCTCATCCGTCACTAGTAGATATAGACAAAAGAGTAATAGAGCCCAAGCATCTGCCCAATGATTATGCGGCTTTTAAGGAATATTTATTATCTTAACTGTGGAAAATTCGCTATCAGTAAGAATTAAAGGAGTTTTTATGAAAAAATATATTTTAATCACGTTGTTAGTAATCTTTTGTTGTACTGCAATTGCTGGATATGCCTATGAATCAAAAGGAGTAGCTTATATAGGGTTAAAATCCGGTACGTTTACTTTAGATAAGGAGAGTTCTATGAATATCTTTTCTCTCGGAGGAACTGCCGGCGGCATTTTGCCTTTAGAAAACAGACGTATCGAAGTAGCAGTTGAGTGGGATTTCAATCTGGGAAACTTTGGCGGAGATTATGTAAGTGGTTATCCCGGGAATAGATCGCACATAACAACAATTGGTGTTTATGGCGCAGTAAGAACCATTCCGACCAACGAAATATTTGTTAAGGGTAAAATAGGTATTGCGACAGAGAGGGTAATTGAGAGAATCGAGAATGTGGAAACATTATATAAAGAGACCGGTCCTTCCTTTGGAATTGGAGTAGGGTATAATGCTTCTGATAACATAAATGTCGAGGCTGAGTTTACAACAACAAATAGCGACATGAAATTTTTTAGTATCGGTTTGAATTTTATCTTATAAGCCATAGCACTAATAATGACTACTAGATTATCACAAGATTATTAAAATAAATATCTCAAGTCATTAGTTTTCAGGAAACTGAGGAACATACAAATATGGACGATAAATTAAGAAAACGCATAGATGAATTAGTGAAGGAGGAAATATCCATTGTTCCTTATCAAGTAGTATGGCAAAAAATGTTTGAAGAAGAAGCTGATTTTCTTCGCGAGAAATTGCCCCAAAATTTAATAAAAAGGATTGAGCATTTTGGAAGTACGGCAGTACTAGGGCTTTCTGCCAAGCCGGTTATAGACATTTTAGTTGAAGTGACGAGCTTAGAAGAAACGAAAAAAAGAATTGTGCCTGTTTTAGAAGCTGAAGGATATGAATATTTCTACCGTCCGGCTTTTGGAGATAGTGGACCGCCTTATTACGTGTGGTTTATAAAACGAGATTCAAAAGGCAAACGCACACATCATATACACATGGTTGAAGCAGACTCGGAATTATGGGATAGAATTTACTTTAGAGATTATCTAAAAGAATTTCCAAAAGTAGCTGAACGCTATAATGATTTAAAAATAGAACTGTCGAAGAAGTATCCAAATAATAGAGTCAAATACACAGAAGAAAAAGGCGAGTTTATCCACTCTATTACTGAAAAAGCAAAGAAGTATTACGAAACGAAAAAATAGCTCTTTGCTTGGGAGGAGATAAAAATATGGATAACAAAAAAATACTGATAATTTGCGAATCTGTACATCATGGTAACACTATGAAAGTTGCCGGGGCAATTGGCGAAATATTAAATGCAAAAATAGTAAAGCCGGAAAACTTCGATATTAAAACTATTTCCGGTTATGACTTGCTTGGATTCGGTTCGGGAATTTACGGGGGCGCGCATCACAAGAATTTGCTCGATTTAGCGGACAGATTGGAAACGCAAAATGGTAAAAAAGCTTTTATCTTTTCTACCTCCATGATTCGTATGTCTGTTATGCATAAAGCACTCAGGGATAAATTACTAAAAAGGGGATTTGACATAAAAGGAGAGTTTCAATGCAAAGGATTTACCGATCAAAGTATTTTAAAGTTTCTTTCTGGAGGAATAAACAAAGGAAGACCGAATAAGAAAGATTTGCAAAAGGCACGGACTTTCGCAAAAAAACTGCAGGAATAAATTTAGGGAGTATAGTCAATAGTCACCAGTCATCGGTCACAGGTCGACAAACAAATTAAAATCTCTGTGTTCTCAGTGGTATTCTTTTAAGACAATTCGTGCTATTTGTTGTCGAACTAAGCTTTTGGCTCTTTGCCTTTAGCTATTAGCTGAAAAATATTAAAAACTTTGTGATCTTTGTGGTCTTTGTGGTTCAATATTTAATTTCTCACGGATTCGGCGGGTAAGCTCCCACAAATGGGGTTTCGTTTTCGGAAATTCCGAGGAGTTTTCTTATCTCAGGTGGAAGTTTAGCTCCCGCTTTTGCTCCCGGAAATTCCTTTGGAATTTCGAATTTCCCCAGATTCCAACTCTCAAATAAGGGTCCATCATAACTAACAAAATATTGGCTGTTTGCTGAAAATTCCGAATGCAGTTTTCTTAAACCCTCAAGCGATTCAAGTTCCACTCTACATTCCTTATTCTTTGCGGGAGCCCAATACATAAGAGGCATAGATCCTTCATCCGAGGTTCGAACGTACACATTATAATCGAGCTGATTAAATTGGGGTTTGTTAAGCTTTTTACACAGTGAAGGTGTCTGCCAGACGACAAAAAGCGGTCTGTCATAGTTTTCATCGACCGCGAGCAGATTATTGACAAATACATGCCCGAATCTTTCATCGACGTCCGGACCTGTACTTGGATGCCAGCCGAAATGGTCCCCTTCTGCGCTTCTTGTATCTCGTCCAATTGTGACCGTACTGTTTACCAATGTGTTATTGTATATCCTGGCATTCGAACTGTTGAGTATGTAAATACCCTGGTCGCAATTGACGAAGACGTTGCCTGCACAGGTTACTCCTTTTGAAATTTCAAAGAAGAATCCGTTATCGCTCGGCCAGAAGTGCTCTTTTGAGAATTCCCTTTTTATGCCTACATCCTGGACCCAGTTATCGATAAAAACGCCGTCCACATTGCCCACGTCGTACCAGATGCCGTTTGAATAGGGAAGATCGATAACAAGATTATCCCGGCAGGTAACGCGGTAGGACTGATTGAAAATCTTAACTGCCGCAGGGAAATATCCTGAGATTCTCTCGATATTATTCTTCGTAAAGATATTTTTTTCCAGAAGAACGTCGTTCGAAGCCTCGATGTAAATACCTTCCGTGCTGGTATTGCTAATCTTGCAATGCCTGAGAGTAAGACTGTCTCCCCTGAATCTGGCTGCCACCCTTGAGCAGTTGGAAATTTCACAGTGTTCTAAAGTTGTTCCCACTACTTCCTTCCCGTGTTTGGATTCGGGAGACAGACCCTCCGGGAATGTGCCTTCGACAAAGATGGCGCGTCTGGCATACTGGGTAAAAGTGATTCCGCGAATTACGGGTCCTTTCCCATCTGAAATTTTGCCGTGACAATCTTCGATTGTTCTTAAGAGCGCGCCTTCAAAAGCGGTAATCTCTATCAAATGGTTATTGGGGTTAATGCCGATATAGACTTCTTTTGTATCGTAGTTAATGAAATACGAATTCTCGTCGACTTCTCCTTCCCATCCAGCTGATTGTAAAAACTTGCCGTCCACGAATACCATATCATTGTTGAAACGATGAAGCGGTGTTCTTCTACCATGCCAGTCACGCCACCACCAATCATCAGGTTTGGCAGGAAATAAACGGGTCCAGGAGGTTTTCCATAAACCATGGAGGTCCTGCCACTCCTTTGCCACATATGTTCCCTTTAAAACAGGTTTTTCATCGGCATACGGCTGAATGGTGATTCCCTGGTTGAGTACAAGTTCTCCTGTTCGGTAAGTACCCCCGCGCATTACGATTGCGTCTCCGGTTACCACCTTCTCTATGGCTTTTTCCAGAGTTGTGGTTTTATCCAACGTTTCTCCTTTATTTTCAGCTTTACCATCTGGTGCCACATAATAAATTTTACCCGTGACTTCAGGCAAATCGTAGTTTTGCCTGATCGGACCATAGGGACCACCGGAAGGTTTTGCTTTTAGCGAGAATGAATCGAATATCATAATGAAAAGGACGAAGCCCGTGCCAAAGAGTTCAAACCAATTGACTTTTTGATTTAGCTGTGACGAGTTTTTATTTCCTGACATTATTCACTCCTTAATTACTGGTTGTTGTACTGCCGCTGCTTGTTGTATCGTACGGACCTAATTTATCGTATATGGTATCGAAGTAAGAACTTTTTGTGTATGAAGTGGCACCGCAATCAGCACCCCAATAAGGACTTATCATGTTCATGCCTCCGCCGTCACCATTCCAGCTCCAACCGATAACCGACCAGCCTTTACCTCTGGCATGGTCAACCAGTGCGGACCAGTCAACACTGCCTCCGCCTCCGCTTCCGAATTCACCAACCATACAGGGTCTTCCCGCGGCTTCTAAATAATCGAGGTCTGCCGCGCACAAAGGGTGACCGGCTTTTCCGTTCCAGCCGTTAGTATATATATGAACCGAAAAGATGATGTCTTCGTCCTCTATATCAGGTGAGGCGTCGGCAGCCGTGTGTGTTTCCTGTCCCCATCCGGGAATATCACAGATAATCGGACCATCGTATACCTTACGCACTGTGTCGATAGCTGCGTTATAAGCATCTGCGTATTCCTCTGATGTCAAGTCGTGATTACCCCATTCGTTCATTAGATTCACGGTGAATGAACCGGCAGAGGAAAGAGTGTCCCAATTTTCTACCCACCAATTGGCAGCGGCAAGCAGTTGGTTCGGGTCATTTGAACCGAGTACCGAAGCGTAGTGGTAAGTTGCTATAACATCATAACCATTGTTGTTGGCTTCACTTAACCATCTTACAAAATCATCTATCGTGGAGTTCGTGCTCGAGTCTAATTCTATTCTTAAAGTTTTTATATCGGAGTAATTATCCATTAAATCCCAGCCTAAATCCATGTCTCCGTTACAGAAGTAGGAGGGTTGAAGATTGACCCCGCATCCTTCGAGTCCTGGTGTTGCCGGATTTATTATGCTTCCGCTGGTTGTTGTGGTTGTGCTGGTAGTCGGTCCGGTAGTCTCTGTTCCTCCGCATCCACAGGAAAAGGCTATTGTCGTAATTAAAATAATAAATATAGTTCGTTTAATATTCATTCTGTCCTCCTTAAGTACTTTAATGACAATAAACCTCTTA
>CAYRCN010000052.1:0-10853 GCA_964422805.1 uncultured bacterium
TCATTCCCAACATTTTCTTCATACCATCTAACTCAGATAAATCAAGATTGCTTTGCATAGGAGTCGAACTTAAGGCTACAACACTAAGCTGGCTGTAGCGATCAAGCTTGTCAACCTCTTTCAAGGCAAAATCTATTTGTGAAATATTCTCAGGTATAAGGGCTGAACCCTTTTCAACCAAGTAACTAAAAACATCTATATGATTCTTTAAAATTTCTATGACTGCTCTTCTTTGAGAAAGCAAAAGGTCTATTTCTCCCAACTTCAAAAGTGTATCTCTTGACAAAGAGAGTAAAAAATTAGCTGTCTCTTCAATATCGCGTCTCTTTATGTCTATATTTTCAAGCAAATTTAATAATTTATCTGATGTATCCATGACAAGAGAAATTTTATCTCGCACCTCATCGGAACTTTGCTTTAAATCATCCGCATTTACGATAAAATTGGAGAGACTTTCTCGTATAGCTCCGAATTTATCTGTAGCTTCCTTTGATCTATCTTTGAGAGATTCAAGTCTTTCCACCATCTCTTTAACAATCTCCAATGATTTTCCCGTTAACCTCCCTAATTCTTCGGCTACCACTTCGAATCCTTTGCCTAAAGCTCCAGCTTGATAAGCCTTGATCTCGGCATTTCTGGCTGTATTACCTGAGGTTTCGTTGAGTTCCTGAAGGCTTGATACTATCGTATTGATTTCTTCCCTTTTGCCAATCAAATCTTCTAATTTCTGGCTCAGATTAACAGTGCTATCATTAAAGAAATGAATCCTATTCATTACTTCATTTATTAGACTGAGACCGAAAGACAACAATTCTTCACTCTTTCTGACAGTAATCCTGAAAGAATCGGACCCTTCGTAGATAACATACATAGAAGCATACAAGTTTTTTAACATCTTTCTTATTTCCGTTAACTCCGTAGATGATTCCATCTGTTTGGTGGAAAGTTGATTCCAAAGGAAAGCCGTCTCTTTAGATAAATCCTCTAATTTACCTATGTATTCCTTTACAGTGTCATTTGCTTCCATATATTTATTGATAATAAATTATCAATAAATGACTTAATTGTCAAGAGTTTAATATCTTTTACGCTAACAGCTAACAGCATACAGCTTTCAGCCAAAGCACTCCCCACAACCCAGATTTTTTACAAATAGGGCATGTAGAAATTGTAGCTTACGCCTTTTGATTAAATTTCTATATAAAATATGGGCTCTACATGTGTAAATTGTTTTTCCCTTGTTTTTAGCTGGCAGCTGTGAGCCGTAAGCCGACAGCTCTTCTCTTCTTGACATTTTCATACTGAACAGTATCTTAAAAAAATGAAAAAAATAAGCATAGAAATTTTGAAAATCTTAATAACAATCGGGCTTTTTTATTATCTTTTTAAAACTAAAGTCCCTTTGAATGAAGTAATACAGAATATAAAAAACTTAAACATCGTTTACCTCATATTAATTATACTTCTTTTCTTCCTTTATTATTTGATTTTTTCATTGCGCTGGAATTTTCTACTCAAAGCTCAAAATATCGACATTTCTAAAGTTAGAAGCTATTTATATATAATTATTTCTTTCTTCTTCAACAATTTCCTGCCAAGCGGTCTGGGTATGGACATGATAAGGTCTGCATATGCGGGGGGAAAAGAAACCTTCGAAAAAGCCCTGGGAGCATCAATAATGGAAAGAATACTGGGTATGATAGGCATGATGTTAATCGGTATTACAGCCGTTTTCTCATGGAAGGCTGAATTTGTAAAACTTTCCATTCTCTATATCGGTCTGATTCTACTTATAATACTAATCTATTATTTTTTGACTTCTTTAAAAGTTTCATGGTTAAAAGAAAGGCTGATCTCCATTAAATTCTTAAATTTAGGTGATTCCATAAGAAAGTTCTACCGGGCATTCAAAATATATAAAAATAAAAGAAGAACGATTATAATCGGCATAGGCTACTCAGTCTTAGTTCAAATAGTTATAATTATTATTAATTACTTTATCGCCAAGGGATTATCTATCCGAATTCCAATTTTTGCTCTACTTGCATATATACCTATTATAACCGTAATAAGCTTAATCCCAATAACAATCAACGGCCTGGGCTTAAGAGAAGCGGCTTACGTTTATTTCTTCAGCTTGCTCAATGTAACTAAAGGGCAAGCAATGTCATTGTCTCTTGTTTTCTTTATTACCTCTGTCATAGCAAGCTGTGCAGGCGGAATCGTTTTTGTATTCTTATCGCATAAAACCCGTAACAACATATCAGACCAAAATGAAGCTGATATAGCAAAACCGAAAAATAAAAAATCAAATATCAAAAAGCAAAATGACAAATCAAAATTCAAAAATTAACTTAAAAAGAAGAGGAACAACGAATTACACGAATAACACAAATACCTTATTAGTCTAATGCCCAAAGTGATGAGTCGAAAAAGAATTTGTGAAATTTGTGCTATTTGTTGTTAAAAAATGGGATGTGGAATGAGTGTGTTGACAATTGCCGGATTTGATCCAACCGGCGGAGCCGGGATCTTAAGGGATGTATCGGTATTTAATTCTCTTGGGATATCTTCTAAAGCCGTCCCGACGGCTCTAACTGTCCAGACCGACGAAAAAGTACTTAGCACCTCGGATATTCCTATTAAATATATAAAAAAAATACTTAAGTCATTTAAAGAAACTCACGGAGTTAAAATCGGTATGCTTTATAATGAAAAAGTGGTAAAAACCATTTCAGAGTTTTTAAAAGAAAGAAATCCCGAATTCATAGTCCTTGACCCTATCATTAATTCTTCTTCCGGGTTTCCTTTAATTTCTAAAAAAGGTCTTAAAGAAATGAAGAAGTCTTTAATTCCGGTATCGACCTTCATAACGCCAAATTTAGAAGAAGGAAAATTGCTCACTAACGAAAAAAACCCGGAAAAGATCGCAAAAAATATACACTCAATGGGGGCAAAATACGTTATTATAACGGGGATCGGGACGGCTAATGATCTTTTTTACGATGGGGAAAAAGTAGAACTTATAGAAGGTTCTAAAATCAATTTCTCATTCCACGGTTCAGGATGCTTTTATTCGTCTTATCTTCTTGGAGAACTAATACTGGGCTCAAAACCCATTGAGGCTGCTAAGAAAGCTAAAAAGGCAATTGAAATATACATGAAGAGTTTAAAGTCGAGTAAGGATTAGCGGACAAGCAGGAAGACAAGCGAGGATTAAGGATTAGATGAAAAGCTTTAAAGAAGAGCAAGGATTAAAAAAACACTTACCACTTAATCCTTATCCCCTGAATTTTTGACTTGCACTGCTTCTAATCCTATAATCATCCCAGATACTCAAGTACTATCTTTAGCATTCTCCAAATAGGCTCTGCGGCTCCCCATAGAAGCTGGTCGCCCACACTAAAACAGGTGAGGTACTCCGGACCGAGATTCATTTTCCTTATACGTCCGACCGGAACGGTTAAATTACCAGAAACAGCAGCCGGGGTAAGTTCCGAGACGGTATCTTCATAAGTGTTGGGTACGACCTTTACCCACTCGTGAGCCTCTCCCAAAATACCTTCTATCTCATCAAGAGGAATATCCTTTTTCAACTTGATAGTAAATCCCTGACTGTGGCATCTCATAGCACCAATACGAACGCAAATCCCATCAACGGGAATTTCTTCCTCGTTCTGTAATATTTTATTGGTCTCTGCCATACCCTTCCATTCTTCCCTGGTCTGTCCGTTACTTCTGGCAGAATCTATCCACGGTATAAGGCTCGCGGCAAGAGGCACATTAAAAGCTTCGACAGGTAAAGAACCTTTTCTCAATTCATTAGTTATAACAGAATCCAATTCAAGAGCTGCAGTAGCAGGGTCCCCAATTAAATCCTTTACGGAAGCGCTGAGTACAGCCATTTGCTTTACAAGCTCTATCATATTCTTTGCTCCGGCGCCTGAAGCAGCCTGATAGGTCATAGAGGAAATCCAATCTATACAATCATTTTTAAAAAGGCCGGAAAGAGCCATAAGCATCAGGCTAACGGTACAATTACCGCCGATATAGGAACGTATTCCAGAAGCAAGAGATTTATTAATCACATCTCTGTTTACGGGGTCAAGAATAATAATGGAGTCATCCTCCATCCGGAGTTTCGAGGATGAATCTATCCAGTATCCCTGCCAGCTGTTTTTCCGTAACTCCGGATAAACTTTTTCGGTGTATCCGCTTCCCTGACAGCTTACAATAATATCTAATTCCGAAAGAATACTTATATCAAAAGCATCCTGAAGCTTGTACGCTTCAGAACCTACTTCGGGGCCTAACTTTCCCACCTGAGAAGTGGAAAAGAATAGAGGTTCGAAACCTTTAAAAGCATCTTCTTCTTTCATTCTTTGCATTAATACTGACCCAACCATTCCTCTCCACCCAACAAAACCAACTCTAAACATTAAAAATCGCCTCCTTTTAGCAAGAAGTATTATAGCTGGCTTTTCGGCTTTGTCAAGGGAACTTAGGTTTTAGGTGTTAGGTGATAAGTAGCAGCGCATATCTGACACTTTGGCTAATGTCTATTGATTTTATACTTATAGGTTTTAGTTGGAACTTTAGACTCCCATAGGGTTGACTTTTACATTATACCTCTTATTATCCCGGTTAAAAAGGAGCTTAAAACAAAAATGATAACGCATACGTTAGGATTTCCTAGAATCGGAATCAAAAGAGGATTAAAAAAAGTAATCGAAAGCTACTGGAAAGGAACACTTTCAGAAGAAAAGCTTCTGGATAACGCAAAAGATTTAAGAAAACAAAATTGGCAACTGCAGAGAGAAAACGGCATAGATCTTGTTCCTGTGGGAGATTTTTCTCTCTACGACCAGATGCTCGATATGACGACTACCCTGGGAGCGGTGCCGAAGCGCTTTAACTTTAAAGGCGAAACAGTCGATATTAACACTTACTTCGATATGGCAAGAGGGAAAGGCAGAGCAGGCGCAATGGAGATGACAAAATGGTTCGATACAAATTATCACTACATAGTTCCCGAATTCGAAGAAAATCAAACTTTTAAGCTTTCCAGCAAAAAGATTTTCGAAGAGATAAATGAAGCAATCGTTGAAGGATTTAACGTGAAACCCGTTCTTCCTGGACCTCTCACTTATATTTTCCTCGGAAAAGAGACAGAAGAAGGATTTGACCGCTTCGAACACTTAAATTCAATATTAAAAATTTACGAAGAAATTTTATCCCGCCTGAAAGATTCCTGTGAGTGGATACAACTGGACGAACCTATACTTGCTCTCGACCTGGATAAAAAAGTCAAGGAATATTTTAAAGAAGTGTATGAAAAATTAACAAAAGCAGCAGGGCAAATGAAAATATTACTCGCGACTTATTTCGGTCCGCTGGATTCAAACGAAGACCTTGTCCTTTGCCTACCCATTTCCGGTATACATCTCGATTTAGTCAAAGCTCCAGAACAGTTAGACTCGGTATTAAAGAATATCGACTCAGATAAGATTTTGTCTCTTGGGGTTGTAAACGGAAGAAATATATGGAAAACAAATCTCGACACGGCAATAAGTACGGTCAAAAAAGCGGTAGAAGTTATCGGCAATGAACGTATAATGATTGCGCCTTCCTGTTCACTCCTGCACGTACCGATCGATCTCGATGAAGAAACTACATTAAATCATGAAATAAAAAACTGGATGGCTTTTGCGAAACAAAAATGCAGAGAATTGCAAATAATTCGCGATTCAGCTCTCGGCAAAGAAATATCAGTTGAACTAAAAGCAAACAGAGAAGCTCTTAAATCGAGAAAAGAAAGTCCTTTAGTTACGAACAAACCCTTACAGGAAAAACTGCAAAATATATCAAAAGAAATGCTTACAAGAAAATCACCATTTGCAGAACGCATAAAAAAACAGAATGAAAATTTAAAATTACCTTTGCTCCCGACAACTACTATCGGCTCTTTCCCTCAAACAAAAGAAATTCGAAACACTCGTTCAAAATTCAAAAAAAGAGACATAACAGAAGAAGATTACAAAAATAGGATGAAAAGCTTTATTAAGGAAATTGTCGACAAACAGGAAGAACTTTTTATTGACGTTCTGGTTCACGGCGAACCGGAGAGAAACGACATGGTCGAATATTTCGGAGAGCAGCTAAAAGGTTACTGTTTCACTAAGAACGGATGGGTACAGAGTTACGGGACACGTTGCGTAAAACCTCCGGTTCTTTTCGGAGACGTAATACGTCCCAAATCTATGACAGTGAATTGGATTAAATACGCCCAATCTCTTACCCGGAAACCAATGAAAGGAATGTTAACCGGTCCGGTTACAATTCTCTGCTGGAGTTTCGTCCGCGACGACCAGCACCGAAGCGTTACCTGCAATCAAATAGCACTCGCGTTAAGGGAAGAAGTCAGAGAACTTGAAGAAGCCGGAATAAAAATCATACAGGTCGACGAACCCGCAATAAGAGAAGGGTTGCCTTTAAGAAAAAAAGACTGGGAAAATTATCTTCAGTGGGCAATCGACTGTTTCCGTCTTGCAACATCCTGCGTTAAAGACGAAACACAAATACACACCCACATGTGCTACAGCGAATTCAACGACATTATCGAATGGATAGCAAAAATGGACGCCGATGTAATAAGCATCGAAGCAAGCCGTTCAAAGATGGAGCTTTTGAAAGCTTTTCAGGATTTTCATTATCCCAACGAAATAGGACCGGGAGTGTACGACATACACAGCCCCCGAATACCTTCAAAGGAAGAGATAAAAGACCTAATCAAAAAAGCAATAGAGGTAATACCTCTTAAAAATCTCTGGGTGAATCCCGACTGCGGACTAAAAACCAGAAACTGGGATGAGGTCATCCCATCACTCAGAAATATGGTAGAAGCGGCACAGGAATTAAGGAAAGAAGTTATCTCTTAGATCTAGGGTTTTCGTTTTATCTGTTTTTTAACTCGAAACTTCAAACCCTTAACTCGTAGCTATAGCCCATCACAGAGTACACAGAGATTATTTTTGATTTTTTTCTACCTGATAGCTAAATACCAATTATAAAAATAAGCTCTTATCGCTAAGAGCTTATTTTTATAATCCGAACTTTTTAAAAGAGAAAAACACCCAACTCAAAACAATTTATTATAGGTTACTCTAAGTTACTCAAGAATTAATAACTTGGTGGATTTTCCGTTCTGCCCTGCTGTAACTTTATATAAATATACACCAGGTGTTAAATCAATATCCAAGGAATAGGCGCCTGCTGCCTGCAATCCCGGAACTATTTCCTTAACTTTCTGCCCCAAGCTATTATAAACAGCAATATGAACCAGTGCGGCAGCATTGATCTCATAACTTACATTATTAATAGATGATGCGGGAAGTGAAAGTACATTCGGATCCGTTGAGATTGGAATACCAGCAGATGCTGTACTATATATATAGTCGGCATAAATTGTATCGCCGGGATTGACTATCTCAGGATATTCGAACTGGATACCTACTGCAAGAATATTCGATCCTTCAACAGTATCAGGGAGTACTACAGTAAACGCCCTCCATCCACCATCAGTTAATCCTTCATGATCATAAATGCTATCTATACCAATGGAGTCAGCATCCCAAATACCCCAATCAAGATATTGTGAATAAGGTCTATATACAAGTTGTGTATCGATATCATATTTCGGTGGAATCCAAAGATGAAAAGTGATTGTATCGCCCAAGACTACATCAGTAAAGTGATTTATACCTGCTTCACCGGGACGGCTGTTGAAATCCCACTTAATGGCGCCCGGATCAGTACTGGCGGTATCATATATGATTATAGCCAACGAATGTTCACCCTCATAGGCTGTCGCCGCACCTTCCGCATTAAAAACATCGGCAGGAATATGATCGTCAATATTAATTCTTGCATACCATCCGTCCACATACGGAAAGTCTACACCGCTCCAGCGGTGATAAATGAACACGGTATCTGCTTCGCCTTCAAAATCAGACATAAAGGCAAATGCTGGGAGAGAAAGAAGAACAAATAACATAGCTAACAAACCAACTGTTTTTCTCATTTCTAACCTCCTTTTTTTTCTTTTGAGTTGGATGATTCTCTTTCAACTTTTAATAAACCAATAAAGGTTACCGTCTCCTTATAATTTAATACCAATAGACTAATTATACCTCATACTGACCTACAGAGATAGTATCACCTTCGCCGTCATTTTTATTTCTTTAAGGCTGCAAAGCATCTTTTCTAAAACGAAAATCCGACAGAGGCTCTATTGACCATGTCATACAAATCGTGTTTGCTGTATGAATAGTCTATTCTCACACCTGCCATACTAATACCAACTCCTGCATTTAGACCTTCAGCGTAATAGTTGAATTTATATCCGGCTCGCAGAAAAATCATATTTTTGTATGAAATTTCTGCTCCCACGTTATACTGTTCTTCCCAATCGCGAGGATGTAACATATCCGCTGCAATATTAAAAGAATAATCAGGATATTCACCAAAGATATCCAGAATATCCATACCCACACCAAGAGCAAAGGTTAAAGGCAATTCGAACCCAATTCGTTCATAAGTTACCCGGGGAGAAAAATTTCTAACGGACATACCAAAAGCGAAACTTTTAAAACCGGGATAAAAAAGCAATCCAAAATCGTAAGACAGAGTGGAAATCTCGTTTTCTACAGTATCTATAACTCCCGCTACATCTCCCTCAAATAGATTCGATCCAAGGTGTTGAGTAACGTATTTGATCTGCCCGCCGACCGTAAACTTATCAGTGAATTCCCTGGCATAAGCAACGCCCGCGCAAAATGCCGCCACATCTAATAGCCCTATATCCACATAGCCGCTCGACGCAAGAGAGTCTACACGAGTTCCGAAAATTTCTCCATAATCAGGAGTTATAATGCTAAAACCGAAATTTCCCCAAACTCCGGCATTAAAGACACCAGCCACGTAGAGATAATTAATATCGGCAATCCACTGCGTTCCACCAGCAGATAAATCAAAATTGGCTTCTATTTCTCCTATACCCGAAGGATTATAAAAGAGAGCTGAAGCATCCTGCCCTAACACGGTAAATGCTTCTGCCATTCCGCAAGCGCGAGCTCCCTCAGCAACATCCAAAAAACCGCAACCAGTCTGGGCAACTTTGTCCTGAGCGTAAGCATTAAGTGAAAGAACAAATATCAATAGAGATATAAAAACAATAAATTTCTTCATCTTTCCTCCCCCTTATCTTACTATTAAGAACTTGCGAGAAACGCATTCACCTGTAGCATTATCCCGTATATGCGCAATATAAACACCACTCACCGGTCGCTGATCGGAATCCGTAACTAGATATCTTTGACCATCGTACCACTGAGCAATTCCAGCTCCGCTATTGTGTTCTATGGTTGTAACCAGCTTTCCCGATTCAGTTAAGATCGTGATTGTACAATTACCAGGTAAATTAACAAAAGTAAGTTTATTTCCCTCTCCTTCGGCGTATCTTCCTATTGTGGCATTATTAATATTCAGAGGATTCGGAACGACTCTTACGGAATCGAGATTACTTTTCGGCGGAGATGTCAATCTTGCCGGCTGAGTCGTCTGTGTTAAAAAGATTCCGCTCTCAACTCCCTGGTTGCTAACGGCTGTCAACGCATAATAATAATCAGCACCCGGGGTAATGCCTACAGTGTCCGCATATGATCTTTCATTCGGACCAACAGAATCCTGAAACTGCCAATCGCCGAGAATTATATCTCCTGCCTTCTCAAACACATATGCACCTGCTGCTCTGAAGATTTTAAAACCAGCAAGATTTGAAGGAATTTCACTCTCATAATTCCAACTCAACTGTATCATATCAGACCTGGAATCAACCGCAAAAAACGTAGGAGGCGCTGGCGAAGCGGGTATATCATAATTCATGTTAAAGTTTCTCTGCGCATTCATACCGTTGTTAAAAAGAGAATCTTTGCCGGTCGCCACCATTAAATCCTTAGCTATATCATTAAGTGCGGGTACAGGGTCCAGACCCGGATCTGTATCATAATAAATATTGAATATCGGATCTCTCTTACTCAATTCGTCTACCATTTGAGCCGAATCCAACTCAGACAGCCAGCTGTAAGAAGCTGCCTGACCATTATTCCAGGCATCTCCGAGGAGGTATGAAGTCTTACGGCTTATTGCTCCGCCTACATAAGCATATACATACCTCAGAGTATCCCCGTATCCCATCTGGTAAGGCCCTACAGAAAAATGACACTGCATATCAAACCTGCGATAGTCGGGGCTCTCAGGAATGTCTGTCACATAGATCCATCCCCTCGACGGATCTAACTCTCCCCATCTATCCAGAGGCTGTTCATAATGTGTCTTTGCACCGCTGGCGGTAACATCGTAAACATTATAAACACTATCCATATAATAAGCATCTTGAAAATTAGGCATAGTCGAGTCAATACCAAATACTCCCATTACCATGTTTTCATAAGCTTCTATGTAATCCGCGCTGTCCAATCCGGGAAAATCCCATATAATCCAGCTGGGTTCCGCCAGCAAACTTGTATGCATAGATGGCTGAGCCGGGTCATTACTCGCAGCAACACTAGCAGAGGGATTATAACTCTGCGGAACATCGCATGCTTTAGGGGCAAACAAAACCGCAGTACCTGCAAAACGGGCTCCGTCCATAAGAGTCCTCGCTGTACCGGGTTTTTTACCATAACTATCATAACCCGCACCTTTTGCTCTAAGAGGAGTAACATAATCAATTCGAAGGGAATCATCATCCTGAGGATAGGAAAGTCTCGTATCCTGGTCTTCTGTTGTTCCCG
>CAYRCN010000053.1:0-10431 GCA_964422805.1 uncultured bacterium
ATTCGAAGAAATGTATAGAAGAGGAGTTCTTTTGAGGTTCTTCAATACACCGAGACTAAAAGATACTTTGCGAGTAACGATCGGAAAACCCGAGGGTAATGAAATATTTCTTAAAACTTTAAAAGAGGTACTAAAGGGATGAGAAAAGCTAAAATCGAAAGAAAAACAAAGGAAACGAATATAACACTTGACCTTAAAATAGAAGGCAGCGGCAAATACGACATCAAAAATCCGATTGGATTTCTGACGCACGCTATTGAAAACTTCACCAAACACGGACTTTTCGACATCAAGATGAAAGCAAAAGGAGATTTAGAGGTAGATCAGCACCATCTTGTTGAGGACTGCGGTATCGCTTTGGGTGAGGCTTTCAAAAAAGCACTGGGAGATAAGAAAGGTATCAATAGAGCGGGATATTTCGTTTATCCTATGGATGAAGCTCTCGCGGTAGTGGCAGTAGATATCAGCGGACGGCCCTATCTTCAGTTCGACGTAAAATTGAAAAGAAGATTTTGCGGAGATTTAGACACCGACCTGTTGGAAGACTTTTTTCAAGGTTTTGCCACTGCGCTTTCCGCAAATATTGTTGTAAGAATGCCATTCGGTAGAAATGATCACCACAAAATAGAAGCTATTTTTAAGGCTTTCGGTAAAGCTATGAAAATGGCATGCTCAAAAGATAAAAGAGCAGCTAAAAAGATACCAAGTACAAAGGGAAAAATATAGAATGATAGCGATAATTGACTACGGAGCAGGAAATCTGCACTCGGTAAAAAAAGCTTTTAATCATTTAGAAAAGGACTCTATAATCGCAAAAGAAGTAAAAGATTTGAATGGAGCCGACAAAATTGTTTTGCCTGGAGTCGGAGCTTTCGGATCAGCTATAGAAAAACTGAAAGAATCAGGCTTCTATGATGCTACTTACAATTGGCTTTCTGAAAATAAGCCTTTTCTCGGTATTTGTCTAGGTATGCAGATGCTCTTTGAAGAGAGCCTGGAAGCTAAAAATAAAAAAGGTTTTGGCATATTTAAAGGAAAATGTCCCCGCTTTAATAAAGGCAAGGTACCTCAAATGGGTTGGAACCAGGTGAAAATAGTGAGCGAGTCTCCCCTATTAAAAGGAATTGAGGATAAATCTTTCTTCTATTTTCTGCATGGATATTATGTTGAAGTCGCAGATACCGACATAATAAGGGGAACAACGGATTACTTTATTACATATACTTCAATGATTGAGAAAGGAAATATCTTCGGAGTTCAATTTCATCCGGAAAAAAGCGGTGAAATTGGGCTAAAAATGTTAAATAACTGGGCGGAAGCATGCTAGCAACGAGAATTATTCCCTGCCTTGATGTAGATTTTGGCAGAGTTGTAAAAGGAATTAAATTCAAAGAACTGGATAATGTAGGAGACCCTGTCGAAATGGCTAAAGAATATAACGAACAGGGTGCCGATGAATTAACATTCCTCGATATAGGAGCGTCTTACAAAAGCAGAGAAATCCTGATAGGAGTGGTCGAAAAAGTGTCTGAAGAAGTTTTTATCCCTTTGACCGTCGGCGGAGGACTGCGTTCAACCGAAGACATGAGAAAAGCCTTAAATTCGGGAGCCGATAAAGTCGCCATATGTACCTCAGCCATAGAAAACCCGGCGCTAATTACCGAAGGTGCAAATATTTTCGGCTCACAATGCATAGTCCTCTCGATAGACGCAAAAAGGCACAATGGGGCCTGGTATGCATACACTCACGGCGGTAGAAACAATTCCGGAATAGATGCAATTAAGTGGGCAAAAGAAGGAGAAAAGTTGGGTGCAGGAGAAATACTTCTCAACTCTATAGACAAAGACGGAACAAAGGAAGGATATGACCTTGAACTTACCGCAAAAATATCCGAAAGCGTAAACATTCCGGTAATCGCATCCGGTGGAGCAGGAAATCCACAGCAAATGGTCGATGCTGTCAAATTAGGAAAAGCTGATGCTGTATTACTTGCATCTCTTCTCCACTACGGCGAATACACAATTAAAGATATAAAAAAATATCTCGAGAAAAAGGAGATCTGTGTACGATGATAGTTGCATCAATTGATTTGATGAAAGGAAAAGCAGTCCAGCTAAAGCAGGGTAAAGAAAAAATGCTGGAAAATAATAAACCGTTAAAGCTTGCCGAAGAATTCAATAAATACGGTAAAACGGCGGTAATAGACCTGGATGCCGCAATGGGTAAAGGCAATAATATCGAAACCATCAAAAAGATATTGAAAATAGCCGAATGTAGAGTCGGAGGAGGAATCCGAAGCATTGACAGAGCAAAAGAGATGATTTCTCTTGGAGCAAAAAAGGTTATAATAGGTTCAAAAGCATTCGAAAATGATAAAATAAATAAGAATTTCTTAAAAACTTTAAAAAAAGAAATAGGTAAAGAAAGCATAATAATAGCCATAGATGCTTTAAATGAAGAAATTGTTACAAAAGGTTGGACTCATCCAACAGGCATTTCTCTTTACAGGGCAGCAGAGTTTTTAGAAAATTTCGCTTCAGAATACTTATTTACCTGCGTAGAAAGGGAAGGCACCCTTAAGGGAATAAACTTTAAAACCGTAGAAAAACTTTTGGAAAGAACAGACAATAAGGTTACTGTTGCGGGAGGAGTAAGTAAAATTTCCGAGGTAAGAAAACTGGCACGATGGGGCTGTGATGTCCAGCTCGGTATGGCTCTTTACACCGGAAAAATATCTCTCATCGAAGGTTTTATAGAATCATTGAATTGGAAAAACGAATTGATTCCTACAATAACTAAGGATGAGAAAAATCAGGTTTTGATGCTTGCATATTCGAATAAAGAGTCTCTTAAAAAGGCTTTCGAAACCGGAAATATGTGTTATTATTCAAGGTCAAGGAAAAAACTCTGGATGAAAGGCGAAACTTCAAGAAATACGCAAAAATTACTGAAAATAAGGACGGACTGTGACCAGGATGCCTTACTTGCGACCGTCAAACAAAAAGGAGTTGCCTGTCACCTCGGTAATTACTCCTGCTTCGGTAATAAGGAATTCAACTTACAAGAACTGTACGATGTGGTTACAAGTAGAATAAACAAACCGGTTAAAGATTCTTACACTGCGACTTTAAACACAAAGAAACTAAAGAAAAAACTAATCGAAGAAGCAGGAGAAATAGTTGAAGCAAAAGAAAAAAATGAAATTATATGGGAAGCAGCAGACGTATTATACTTTTTAACCGTGCTGCTGGCAAAAAACGATATAAAAATAAGTGATGTAATAGAAGAATTAAGGAGGCGAAGGAGATGAACATTAAAGAAGCAATCAATAAAGCCATCAACAAAGAAGACATAAATAAAGATGCCGCGTATAAAGTTGCTCTTGATATTATGAACGGAGAAACAACAGATGCTCAAATAGCTTCATTACTTACTGCTCTCAGGATGAAAGGCGAAACGGTAGATGAAATTACCGGATTCGTTAAAGCGATGCGAGATAAAGTCACCAAAATAAAAGCACCTGAGGAATATCTTATCGATACTTGCGGGACAGGTGGTGATGGTGCCGGTACTTTTAACATCTCGACAATCAGCGCCATCGTTGCGGCTGGAGCAGGCTGTAAAGTCGCCAAGCATGGAAACCGCAGTGTTTCAAGCAATTGCGGTAGTGCCGATTTACTTAAGCAACTTGGCGTAAACATCGAAAATCCTCCGGAAAAAGTCGAAAAATGTATAGAGGAAGCCGGGGTCGGATTCCTTTTTGCACCTCTTTTGCATCCGGCAATGAAATATGCGATAGGACCGCGCAGAGAAATGGCTGTAAGGACTATATTTAATATCCTTGGACCTCTCACAAATCCAGCCGGCGCAAAAAGACAGCTCCTAGGGGTTTATTCAAAAGAGCTTACCTCCACTATTGCAAATGTACTTGCCAACCTTGACTCTAAACATTGTATGATAGTTCACGGAGAAGACGGACTCGACGAAATCACAACAACCGGAAAAACCTTCGTGTGCGAATTAAGAGACGAAAAAGTAACCGAATATACAATTTCACCTGAAGATTTCGGACTGATCAAAAGAGACGCGGAAGACCTTAAAGGCGGAACTCCCGAAATTAATGCAAAAATAGCCTTGAATTTACTGGAAGGCGGAACTGGCGGAAAAAGAGAGATTACAATACTAAATTCAGGAGCTGCTATATATGTTGCCGGAAAGGCCGAAAGTCTCTCCGATGGAATAGAAAAAGCAAAAGAGTCTATAGATTCCGGAGAAGCTTTAAAAACACTCAAAAAACTTGTGGAAATAGCAAAATGAGACAAAAAACAATACTCGATAAGATAGTAACTTTTAAGAAAGTAGAGATAGAAAAGAGAAAAAATTTCACTCCTCTTGAATCTTTCATCGATAAGATACCCAAAGAAAGAAGAGATTTTAAATCCGCCTTAAAAAAAGGTGATATATCTATCATCGCCGAAATAAAAAGGCACTCTCCGTCCAGAGGACTTCTTAGAGAAAATTTTGACCATAGAGAAATCGCAAAAGAATATGCAAAAAACGGAGCAAGCGCAATTTCAGTTTTAACCGACTCAAAATATTTCTGGGGAAGTAATGCTCATCTAACGGATGCAAAAAAAGAAGTAAATCTGCCAATATTAAGAAAAGATTTCATAATAGATGAATACCAGATATATGAGTCAGCCTATATCGGTTCCGACGCAATCCTTTTAATTGCAAAAATACTTGAATTGGGGCAGTTAGAAAAATTTATCAATCTGTCACGTCAACTAAAAATGAATTGCCTTGTAGAAATAGATTCAAAAAAAGAACTTCAAAAAGCCCTCGCGACTTCGGCCGAAATAATTGGAATTAACAATAGAAATTTAGAAACCTTCCAGACTTCCATCAACACTTCTACTGATTTAAAGAAATCCATTCCCGAAAAGTATGTAACCGTAAGTGAAAGCGGCATTAAAAATAGAATACATATAAATATTTTAGAAGAAGCAGGTTTTGACTCGGTACTTATTGGTGAAACTCTGATCAAAGAACAAAACATCGGAAACAAACTAAAGGAACTTCTCGGAAAATGAACGAGATAGAAAAACTCAGAAAAGAAGTTAGAGAAGTAGATAAAGAAATTATCAAACTAATCGCCAAAAGACTTTCCATAACAAAAAAAATAGGCGGAAATAAGAAAAAGAAAGGAATACCTTTGAAAGATTGGAAAGTCGAAAAAGAAGTGATTAAGAATGCACTGGACGTGGCTTCACAAGAAAGGCTTCCTCACGAACTAATAAAAACAATTATGCAGAATATAATAACAGAATCAAAGATACAGCAGGAAATTCTACATTACTCCTCTTACAGCGGCGATAAAGAAGATATTCTTATCATAGGAGGTCTCGGAGAAATGGGTCTTTGGTTTGCTAATTTCTTCGCAAACCAGGGGCATAATGTTTTTATTCACGACACTAAGGGTAAATCAGAACATTTTAAAAGCTTTGATAGCCTTACTAATGCAGTTAAAGAAGCTTCTTGTATTCTTCTCGCAGTTCCTTTCGAAATTATGCCGGAAATTATTGAAAAAATTATACAGTTAGAATTCAAAGGAACAGTTTTCGATATTGCAAGTCTGAAAGATAATTCTAAAAATGCTATTGAAAAAGCACTAAAGCAAGGTATTTCCTATACAAGCACACATCCTATGTTTGGACCAAAGGTCAGCACACTTTCTGACAGGATAATCTGTCTTTGTGACTGCGGAAATAAAAAAGCAACCGAAAAGGTCAAGACATTTTTTAAAGATACAAGCGCAACAATAGTAGAAATTCCTTTAGAAAAACATGACCGGATAATTTCTTATGTTTTAGCTTTGTCTCATATAATAAATATAATATTTATGAAAGCACTTATGGACGGCGAATACGATTACACCGACCTAAAAAAAGTAGCAAGTACAACTTTCGTTTCCCAGATGGGAACAACAAAAGAAGTTATCACTGAGAATTCCGACCTTTATTACGCGATACAAAAATTCAACCCCTTTAAGAATGATTTATACGATAGATTAGAACAGGCACTCAAATATGTAATCGAATCGGTTTCAAAAGGAAATAAAGAAGACTTCATCAAAATAATGAAAGAAGGAAAAAAATGGATAGAGACTTCAGAACAAGATTAAAAATCTGCGGAATAACAAACGCGGAAGACGCTATTATGGTTTCAAATCTTGGAGCAGACGCAATTGGTTTTGTGTTCGCAGAATCTAAAAGAAAAATTACTCCTGAAAAGGCAAAAGAAATAATTAAGATTCTGCCTCCTTTTATAACAACCGTAGGAATATTCATGAACACAGCTTTAAGTGAAGTAAATAAAATCACCGACTATGCTTTTATTGATGCGGTCCAACTTCACGGCAATGAAACGTGCGAGTATTGCGATAAAGTTAACAGAAAAGTAATAAAGGGAATCCCGGTAACCGAAAACGATACAAAAGAAACATTAATAGAAAAAATGCAAAACTACTCGGTATCTGCATTCATTCTGGATCCGGGAAGAGGAAGCGGAAAAACTTTCAACTGGGATATCGCGCGTGGAATAGATAAACCTCTCATAATTGCCGGCGGACTCACCCCTAATAACGTAAGACAAGTCATAAGAGACTTACACCCTTACGGCGTAGACGTTTCTACTGGCGTTGAGAAAGACTATGGCAAGAAGGATAAGGAAAAGGTCAAAAGATTTATTGAGGAGGTCAGGTCTTGTTAGTTACGGGAATAATAGGCTATCCTTTGAAAGTAACTCTCTCTCCCCCAATGCATAATGCAGCTTTCAAAGCGTTGGGGCTAGACGGTATGTATGTAACGCTCCCCGTAAAAGAGGAAAAACTAAAAGAAGCTGTCTATGGACTTTCAGCTCTTAATTTTAGAGGGTTCAATATTACAATCCCTTATAAGAAAAAAATAATGGAATATCTTGATGAGATTTCTATAGACGCAACTGCTATTGATGCAGTAAATACTGTCTTAATTGAGGAAAATAAACTTAAAGGGTTCAATACAGATACCTACGGTTTCGAAGAGTCTTTGAACAAGTACGAAATCGACCTTGAAGATAAAAAGATCCTGCTTATAGGAGCGGGCGGAGTTGCGTATGCATGCTCATACATAATTAATAAGAAGAATCCCTCAAGATTTATAATAACGGATATAGTAGAAGAAAAAGCAAAAAAACTCACCCAAATTTATCAGGCTGATAAAATCTCTACAGATGATGTAGAAAAGATGGCTTCGGAATCTGATGTTATCTTAAACGCGACACCGGTCGACCTCCAGGATAAAATTCTGACCTTAATGAAAGAGAATTCAGTTTACTATGACATAAATTATAAATTCCAGATAAAAGAACAAAAGGGGGTAAAAGTGGTAAATGGCAGTTTAATGCTCATTTTACAGGGTGCACGTGCTTTTACTATATGGACAGAACAGGACGCTCCCATCGATGTAATGAAAAAGGCAATAGGTTTTAAGATATGATTAGATTAATAACTTCCGGAGAATCACACGGTAAAGCTCTATCTATTATAATCGAAGGTATACCGGCAGGATTACAAATCGATCTTAAATTTATTAATAACGAACTCTCCCGTAGACAGAAAGGCTATGGAAGAGGTGGGAGAATGAAAATCGAAAGCGATAAGGCGGAAATTTTATCAGGTATAAGATACGGAGAAACTATCGGTTCACCAATCTCAATACAGATAAAAAATAAGGATTTTGAAAACTGGAAAGATCTAATGAAAACCGACAGAGGCGCGCCGAACAAAATAATTACTTCACCGAGACCCGGTCACGCTGACCTGCCGGGTATATTTAAATATGACCGTACCGATATAAGAGATATTCTCGAAAGAGCCTCAGCAAGAGAAACCGCCGCGAGGGTTACAGCGGGAGCTATCTTCAAAATCTTTCTGGCAGAATTTGGTATAAATATTTACTCTCATACCATTTCTATCGGTAAAATCAGTATAAAGAAATCGGTGAAAACTTTTGATGAAGTAGAAGATAGTCCCCTGAGGTGTACCGATCCGCGATCCGAAAAAGAAATGATTAAATTGATAGGTGAAGCGAAGAAAAAAGGAGACTCTCTGGGCGGTGTAAGTGAAATCATAGCAAAGGGAGTATGTCCGGGCATTGGAAGTCATGCTCACTTTGATCGTCGTCTGACCTCTTCTATTGCAAGCGTAATGATGTCTATTCCTACCGCTAAAGGAGTTGAAATTGGAGAAGGTGTTAAAAACGCGAAAAAATGCGGCTCAGAAGTACAGGATGAAATATTTTATTCTCGAAAAAAAGGATTTTATCGGTCTACCAATCGCGCAGGAGGAATAGAAGGCGGTATAAGTAACGGAGAAGATATAACGGTAAGAATATATTTAAAACCAATTCCCACCCTATCCTCTCCCCTCAAGTCGGTAGATATAATTTCAAAAAAACAGAGCTTAGCACAAAAGGAAAGAGCAGATGTTTGTGTTGTACCTGCTGCGGGTGTAATTGCCGAAAGTATGATGGCGTATGTATTAACCAATGCATATCTCGAAAAATTTGGCGCAGACGTAATGAAAGATATAAAAGCAAATTACAACTTTTATATCGAAAGGATTAAAAATGCCTGAGAACATTGTACTGACAGGTTTTATGGGTTCGGGAAAGGATTCCGTTGGTCAAAAAATAGCAAAAAAAACCAATTTATCCTTTCTATCTATGGATGATTATATAGTACTTAAAGAAAAAAGAACGATAAACGACATATTTGAAAAATCTGGTGAAAAATATTTTCGGAAAATAGAAAAAGAAACACTAAAAGAAATAAAAAATATCAAAAATGCTGTTATTGCAACTGGTGGTGGTGTTGTAAAAGATAAAGAAAACAGAAAAATTCTATCTCAGATCGGAAAAGTAGTTTACCTTTATACCAACTTAGCTGCAGTAAAAAACAGATTAAAAAAAGATAAAACGCGACCTTTAATAAAGAAAAAGAACAATATAATAAAGATATATAACGAGAGAATGAAAAAAGGAATTTACGAATCTGCCGATCTAAAAATAGATACATCAGAAATCACACCCGAACAAGTATCAGAAAACATACTTAAAAATCTGACAGTTAAAACACAAATTATGAAACAAGCTGTTGAAAGATTTACAGTTAAAACAGAATCTAAAGTATATCCAATTTATATCGGGTACGATCTTTTACGGAAAAATATTTCAAAAACCAATTTAGAACTCAAATCTGATAAAGCGGCAATAATATCGAATCCACTGGTTGGTTCTTTATATATAAACGAATTAGAAAAAATACTAATAGGACAAGGAGTTCAGCCTACAATTTGTATCATTCCCGACGGAGAAAAATATAAAACATTCGATACTATTAAAAAGATTTTCGATATTCTCTTAAAAGAAAAATTAGACAGATCGGCAAGCATAATAGCCCTGGGGGGAGGAGTCGTAGGAGACCTTGCTGGATTCGTTGCCTCAACATTAAAAAGAGGTATATCACTTATACACGTTCCCACTTCTTTGATAGCACAAGTGGATTCTTCTATTGGCGGTAAGACCGGCTTTGATCATCCTCTTGGTAAAAATATGATAGGGACATTCTACCAGCCTGATATGATTTTAATCGACACAAAAAAACTTTTAACACTTCCAGAAAAAGAATTCAGAAATGGGCTCTCTGAAGTTATTAAGTATGGAATAGCAAACGATGCAACCCTATTCGATATACTGGAGAAAAAACAAAAAGAAATATTGAATCGAGATATTGAACTATTGAATAAAATAGTTACAAGATGTGTAAAAATAAAGAAAAGAATTGTCGAAAAGGACGAAAAAGAAGAAAAAGGAATTAGAGAAGTGCTAAACTATGGACATACAATCGGACACATCATCGAAGCACTCAGCGGATATTCCAGATACTCTCACGGTGAGGCTGTAGCAATGGGAATGGTAAAAGAAGCTGAATTAGCAGGGGAACAAAAATTACTTGGAAAGAAGGATATTTCAAGAATAAAAGAACTTATCGAAAAATATGAACTACCAACTACAATACCTAAAAATATGAATTCTGATAAGATGAGGAAGTATGTAGCCCAAGACAAAAAAGTAAGAAAAGGAAAAATCAGACTGCCTGTACCTACAGGAATAGGCAAAATTATAACGAGGGAGGTAGAATGCAAAAATTTCTTGTGATTCACGGACCAAATCTTAACCTTCTGGGAAAAAGAAAAGTGGAAGTTTACGGTAATATGAACCTTGAGAAAATAAACGAAGAGATAAAAAAATTCGCAGAAAAAAACAATATAAATGTCGAAATTGTACAGTCAAATGAAGAAGGGGAAATAGTAGATGCTATTCAAAAAG
>CAYRCN010000054.1:0-10384 GCA_964422805.1 uncultured bacterium
ATTGACATTTCCTACATACATCTTAGAATTCAACAATGAAAAGGGATTTAAATTGATAGAAAAATTCAATTATACGCCTATTTTAGGATGGTCACTTAGCAGGTATGAAACTTTCAAAATGTGCCCAAGACAATACTTCTACGGGTATTATCCAAAATTCGACCCCGAATATTCAGAATATAAAATAAAAGAACTAAAAAGCCTAACCTCGATACCTCTCGCCATCGGAATAATCACACATGATGTTATTGCTGCCCTGCTTGGAAGACTTTTAAAATCTGAAAGCACAGTGGACCGGAAACGTTTCTTAGGATTCGCAGAAAAAGAATTGGAAAAATATTGTAAACAAAATAAATTTTCAGAAGTATATTATGAGGAAATTAAGGAAATAAATAAAAAAGATTTACTCTCATCGATAAAGAAAAATCTTGAAAATTTATTAAACAGCAAACGATTTAAATGGATAAAAGAAAAGGCAGTCAAAAATAAACACAAATGGATTATCGAACCTCCGGGATACGGAGAGTTCCGTCTCGATGGCATGAAAACATACTGCAAAGTCGACTTTCTCTTCCCTTTCGAAGAAAAAACTTACATAATCGACTGGAAAACAGGAAAGGAAGACAGAAAAAAACACGATAAACAGCTAATGGGTTATGTTTGCTGGGCTTCCTATCACTTCAAAAATAAACCGGAACAATATCTTGCAATCTCGGCATATCTCGACCCAACTTACAGAGAAAAAGAGCTGCAATTCAAAAATTATCAAGTAGAAAACTTCATACATACAGTTCAAAAAGAAACAGAAGAAATGCATAAGTTTTGTGAAGACGTTTCGGAAAATATACCAATACCAAAAGAGAATTTTAAAAAAACCACAAACGAGAAGATTTGTAATTATTGTAATTTTAGGGAAATTTGTTTATAGGCATAAAGAAATTCACCACAGAGAACACAGAGAAAAAACAAAACACACAGAGACTACAGAGTATTTTATTGTTTTAATTCAAAATTTAAATTCTTACAACTATTCCCTACTATCTAAGTCTAATTCCCACTGTATCAATCATTTCTTCGTATTTGATTATAAGACTAAACGCAGAATCAGCCTTCGAGGGCTCAAAAATAATATCATCAAACTTCAATTTAACATTCCCATTTGTATCGGTATAATAAGATTTTTCGAAATCCGAGTTTTCAACAGCAACCTTTATTTTTTGCTCCGAAAGAATCGCATTATCCGTACAAATAGTATCTTTTTTCACAAAACTTGGAACAGCCGCAGCAAGCTTCATCGCAAAACCAGTAAGCAGCGCAATACCAGATATAAGACATCCTGTTTCCGTCGGCTCCTCAGCAGAAATCTGGGAAACAGTAGAAAATATACATCCGACACCACCACCAAATATAAAGATACTGCCTAAAAGGGGTAGAACACCCTCACTTCCTTCAGACCGGCCTCTCAGACCTACAGAATCCTCAACCATGGCTAAAGACTTAATTTGAACGCCCAAAGCAAAACCTTTCTCATCTTGCTCGATAATTTTACAATCTAACTCTTTCCACGAAGCGACAACTTTCTCATCAAGCGATTTCCCTTCCACATTGACATACTTTTGACTACACCCGAAAAGAAAAAATAAAGATATAATAATAGTTTTAAAAATCCCCCCTCTTTTACCCATTTTACATCCTCCTTTACAAAGTGTTCTTTTATCCGAAGTATTATACTAATTTTTTTCGGATTTGTCAAACCCTTTTTCTCAACTCTGACAAAAAGATGCCAAGGCACACAGAGAATGGGACACAGATAAACGCAGATTTATAGGATTTATCATTATTTTAACTATGAACTAAGAACCAGGAACTACGAACTACTTACTACTATCTAATATTTACATCTACAGTATCAACCAACTCATAATAACGAATTATTAAATTAAGTATAGAATCAGCCTCTGTAGGCTCAGGAATTATTTCGTCAAATATCAAATCAATATTTCCTTCTTTACTGGTGTAATACAACTTTTCGAAATTTGTATTCTTAACCATAATTTTTACTTCTTCTTCGGAAAGAGAAACACTATCTACGCAAATCGTATCTATTTTAATATAATCAGGTATAATTTTAACGGATTCAAAATCCCTGGATGCTCCGCGTTTCATAAACCCGAAAAACGTAAAAAAAGAAGCACAAGATACCATACAACCCTCCATAACTTTGTCATCCTCACCATACCAGCAATTAGCGGATTTAGCATAGTTGTATCCCCAAATACAACCTACGAACCCAACCACAGCACCCAACTGAGCCATAAAAGACCCTCCTTCTCCAGAACTACGCACATAAACCTCCTTTAGCTTCAGATGATCTCTAATAATTGCAAAATCTTTGACTTGAAGACCCAAAGAAAAACCCTTATCACTTAGTCCAACAACTTTACCATCTAATTCTTTCCACGAAGAAAAAACCCTATGGTCAATCAGTTCTTCTTCTGTACTTGCCAGATACTTTTTACTGCATCCGGACAAAACAACAATAAACAAAATCATTATTTTTAAAGCCTTCATAAACGTCTAACCCTCACAGTATCAACCAACTCATAATAACGAATTATAAGATTGAGCATGGAATCAGTCTTCATAGGCTCTGGGATTATCTCATCAAACTTCAATTTAATGTTCCCATCTTCATTGGTATAATAAGATCTTTCGAAATTCGAATTTTCTAACACAACCTTCACGTCTTCATCGGACAACAATTTTCCACCAATACACAAAGTATCCAAACGAACATGAGCTGGAATTTCTTTTATAGACTTAACATATTGAGGAAGACCATCCATCATGATAGAAAAACCTATAATTCCTACGGGAATAAGACCAGCACTAACCGAAGCTGAAGGCATACCATCAGGAGAATCATACCCAGCCCCAAATCCTGCCACGCAACAAGACCCCATAATAGAACAACCTCCAATAACCTCAAAAAGACCAAAAAAGAAATTCTGCTCTATCCTCCCGTCTTTCCCCTCATACCCACGCATATAAACTTCTTTTAACCTCAAAGAATCCCTAACTTCAACAAAACCCTTAACCTGTAAACCAATAGTCAAGCCCTCCTCATTCCGGTCAATAACTTCACCTTCTAAGATTTCCCTTTCAGCAAGAACTCTACGGCCAAAGAATTCCTCTTCCCTGAAAGCAAGATATTTCTTGCTGCAACCGGATAAAAAAACAATAAACAAAATAACTATTTTAAAAACTCTTCGCCTGTTATCCAGCATACATCCTCCCCTACAAAGTACTTTTCTATACAAAGCAATATACGCGTTTTTTTGGATTTGTCAACCCTCTTTTTTTATTCTTTGGTCTGCTGCTGCCTACCGGAAACCTAAAACAGCCTCTGGACAAAATCGCAATTTGGTATATAATCGTACCGTTATAGTTTTATAGCTTAAATAGGTATTTTGGCATTTTTAAACTTACTTTAAAAAATGGAGGGCTTCGTGTTTTACTTATATATGTTATTTGCTTTTGTTTGTGAGTACGTTGATTCTTCTTTAGGTATGGGATATGGAACCATCCTAACTCCCCTTTTGCTGCTTTCGGGTTTTGGTCCCTTGCAGGTAGTTCCCGCTATCCTCTTCTCGGAATTTGTAACAGGGGTGTTAGCAGCAATTTTTCATCAAAGATTCGGTAATGTTTCTTTTGACTTTAGTAAAGATGAAAAAATCGTAAGCAGCAAATACCGTTTTCTGGGGTATCTTCCGCGCTCTCAGGATGCTAAAGTCTCTTATGTTTTGACTGTTTTAGGCACTTTAGGCGTAGTTTCTGCAGTTTTCTTCTCTTTGAACGTTCCAAAGATAGTTTTAAAACTTTATATAGGTTTTATGATTTTCTTTATAGGCGCCTATATAATATTCAAGGTCAATAGACCTTCAAGATTCAATTGGAAGAGTTTTAGCTTTATTGCAGTTTTAAGCGGCTTTAACAAAGGAGTTTCAGGGGGCGGTTATGGTCCGCTTGTTACCGGCGGTCAGGTGGTAACCGGCAGGGGTGCAAAAAATTCGGTGGGAAGTACTTCTCTTGCAGAAGGAATCATATGTCTTGTAGGTTTTATCTTATACCTATTGTTTAAAGGTAATATAGAATGGAAACTGGCCTTGCCTCTTGTTATAGGCGCAGTTCTTTCCACCCCACTCTCAGCTTTAACAGTAAAGAAAATCCAGGAAAGAAAAATGAAATTAATAATAGGTTTGGCCACAATAGGTCTCGGGCTGCTTACAATTATTAAGACATTTATATAATTAGAACAAATGCAAAATAACCTTACATTTAGCCATAAAGGGATTAATATTCCTGTTTTTTCCCTTATTGACATAAATGTTTTTGGTATTAATATTAGCTGAGAGTTAACTATGTTTAATAAATCTTTAGTTATTATTATTTATTTAAAAGGCATAAAATCCTAAACTCGGAAATGATAATTCTTTACAAACATTGGAAAAATGGGCTTCAAAAATTTAATATATCCTGAATCTATTGCAGTAGTTGGTGCCTCAAGTAATCCGCAAAAGGTCGGGCATGCGGTACTAAAGAATATTCTGGACGGGGGGTTTGAGGGTAGAGTTTATCCTATAAATCCAAAAAGTGAATCTATACTCGACACCAAATGTTATCCCTCGGTACAGGATGTCCCTGATAGTATAGACTGCGCAATAATTATTGTAAATCGGGATATTGTTCTTTCTGTAATGAAAGATTGTGCAAAAAAAGGCGTCAAAGCAGCAATTGTCATTTCTTCAGGATTCGGAGAAACCGACGAAGAGGGCAAAAAAGCGCAAAAAGAACTCGTACAGCAAGCTAAGTTGTCTCAAATGACAATGATGGGCCCCAATTGTCTTGGGTTAATAAATCCATGGCAAAAACTAAACGCAGCATTCGGACAATCCCTTGACGAACCCGGTGAGATAGCATTAATATCTCAATCCGGAGCTCTTATTACATCCATTCAGGACTGGGCAAAGGAAAATAAAGTAGGTTTTTCACTCATAGCTTCAATTGGCAATAAAGCAGCTATCGATGAAGTAGATTTTTTCGAATACCTCAAGGGCGATAAAAAGACAAAGGTTATAGCTGCCTATCTCGAAGATATTTCACGCGGACAGGAATTTATGCGTATTGCAGAACGGGTCGGAAAAATCAAGCCGCTTGTTATTTTAAAATCCGGTAGAAGTCATGCCGGAGCTAAAGCAGCTTCTTCTCACACGGGAAGCCTCGCAGGATACGATAAGGCATACGATTGTGCTTTTCAAAGATTGGGTGTAATCAGAGCAGAATCAATAGAACAATTATTCGACATTAGCACTGCGTTAGCATACCAGCCCTTACCCAAAGGTAATCGTATAGCAATTATAACAAACGCAGGCGGACCAGGCATAATGATGTCTGACTCCGTTGAATTGTCGGGACTTAAAGTAATTGATATAGACGATAAAACAAAAACAAATCTTTCAAAAATGCTTCCTGTGTCTGCATCTGTCAATAACCCTATCGATGTCCTTGGTGACGCAAGCAGCACCCGATATGGAGATAGCCTCAAGTACATTCTCGAAAGCAAATCCGTAGACGGAGTAATTGTTATTTTAACACCTCAAAAAATGACCGACGATTCTGCAATCGCAGAAGAACTGGTAAAAATTTCAAAGAATTATTCAAAACCTGTAATTGCCTGTTTTATGGGAGCGGATACCGTCAAAAACGGAGTAAATATTCTGAGAAAAAATCATATACCGCAATATTCGGTACCCGGGAGAGCAGCAAAAGCAATGTTTGAATTGGTTAAATACAATGAGTATAAATCCAGACCTCTTCGTATTATCGAACGTTTTGCAGTAAACAAAAATCCCGTAATTAAGATTATAAAGTCGTACCGTTCAAGAAATCTGCTCGAGATTGGAGAATTCGATGCAAAAACAATAGTAGAATCATATGGCATGACTATACCAGAAGGGCACTTCGCCTCTACTTCCGAAGAAGCAGTCGGTTTCGCAAATGAAATGCGGTACCCGGTAGCTATGAAAATATCGAGTCCCGACATACTACATAAATCCGATATAGGTGGAGTTAAAATTGGTCTCGGCAGCGCAACCGAAGTCGAGGATTCTTTCGACCTGATGATGCTAAGGATTAAAAAGAAAATGCCTGAGGCAGACATCAGAGGCGTCCTGGTAGAACAAATGGTAACGACCGGCAAAGAAGTGATTTTGGGGATGAAAAAGGACCCACATTTTGGACCGATGCTTATGTTCGGTCTCGGAGGTATTTTCGTCGAAGTACTTAAAGATGTTAATTTCAGCCTTGCCCCAATTACCGCCGAGGAATGCAAAGAAATGATGGAGGGCACAAAAACCTACAAACTTCTTACAGGGGTCCGCGGACAAAAAGCTGTCGATATACAGGCTATTGTTACAAGCTTACTGCAACTATCACAGCTGGTAATAGATTTTCCGGAAATCGACGAGGTCGATATCAACCCTTTAAAAGTCGGCCATCCCGGAGAGGGAGCTTTTGTCGTTGACGCACGAATAATTTTATCAAAGGAGTCAAATTAAATGTCAAACTGGAGAGAACTTTATAAAAGCAAATTAAGAAGTGCGGCACAGGCAATAAAGACTATAGAATCAGGATCGCGTATTTTTATCGGTACGGGATGCGGACAACCTCAACTTCTGGTAGAAGAACTTGTAAATGAAAAAAATGATATACAGGATGCCGAAATATATCATCTTTTAACACAGGGAAACGCCCCCTACATACAGAAAGAGTATTGCGATAAATTCCGAACCTGCAGTTTTTTCCTGGCACCTAATGTACGACAGGGAATAATAAGCGGTCGAGGAGATTATACGCCGATTTTTCTCTCCGAAATTCCTCATTTGTTCAAACGCGGAATAATACCTCTCGATGTCGCTCTTATTCAAACAAGCCCTCCGGATAAAAATGGCTACCTCAGTCTTGGAGTTTCAGTAGATATTGTAAAATCGGCGGTAGAAAACAGCTTGATGGTTATAGCGGAAGTTAACGAAAAAATGCCCAGAACTCTCGGAGATTCATTCATCTCCATTGACATGGTTGATACCATAGTAGAGAGCGATAAAGATATACTCGAGTATAAAGTACCGGAACCCGATGAAAGTGTTGACGAAATAGCCAAAAATGTTGCTTCCCTAATATCAGACGGAGATACTGTCGAAGTGGGCATAGGAAATATTCCACAGACGGTTCTCAAGTATCTGCACAACAAAAACGATATAGGCATCCACACCGAAATGTTCAACGATGCCATTATTCCTCTTATCGAGGAAGGAATTATTAATGGAAAACGCAAAACTATCAACCGCGGTAGAGTTACAGCAAGTTTCTGCTACGGCACCAGGAAACTATACGATTATATTCACGAAAATCAAATTTTCGAATTCAGACCTTCTGAATACGTCAACGATCCTTTTGTAATTAGCCAGCATAACAATATGGTTGCCATAAATGTAGCATTGGAGATCGATATGACCGGTCAGGTTTGTTCCGATTCCATCGGATTTGACTTTTACAGCGGTATAGGAGGGCAAGTAGATTTCAATAGAGGTGCAGCGCGCGCAAAAAATGGCAAGGCCATAATAACTTTGCCCTCAACGGCAAAGAACGGAACAATCTCAAGAATAGTCCCGAAATTGACAGAAGGCGCAGGAGTGGTTACGACACGGGGCGATGTTCACTATGTTGTAACAGAGTATGGAATCGCACATCTGTTCGGCAAAAGTATACGGGAGAGGGTTCTTGCGTTTGCCGAAATCGCACATCCGGATTTCAGAAATGAAATACTGCGAGAGGCTAAGTTAAGGAATTACATATATTCAGATCAAAAAGAACTCCCTGCTAAAGAAGCGAAGTATCCGAAAGAATTTGAGAGAAAAGTGCCCCTTAAAGACGGCACGGCATTGCTTTTCAGACCAATAAGGCCAACCGACGAGAAAATGTTGCGGGATATGTGTTATGCTTGCTCAGAAAAATCTATCGCGTTTCGTTTTTTCAAAAATATTAAAACATTTCCGCACGAATTTATACAAGAGTTTTCTAACGTCGATTTCTCAAAAGATATGGCAATTGCAGGTCTAACCAAGGGCACGGGCGGAGAAGAAATTGTCGGAGTGGGAAGGTATTACTTAATCGAATCAAAGAATCGCGCCGAAGTCTCCTTCCTTGTGAGAGACGACTGGCAGGCAAAAGGCATAGGAACATACTTGCTTAATTTGCTGACCGAGATAGCAAAAAATCGCGGAATAAAAGGATTTGAAGCGGTTATGCTTTCCGATAATCAGCATATGCTTTCGGTTTTCCACAACTCAGGATTTGCGGTTACTACGAAAAGAGAAGGAAATACTTTCGAAATCAGTTACAACTTTTAAGAACTTTCCAAACAGAAACCACAGATTATACAAGATTACCACAAGTTTTTTTGTTGTTTAAATCCCAACCCCCAAATCCCAAACCCTAAAACATAGCCACGGATAAACACAGATATATTTTTTTCTTTGTGTCTTCGTGCCTTCGTGGTTAAAATAAAAAAAAGGGGTTGACAAATTTAAAAAAATTATTATAATACTTTGTGCAATAAAGTACTTTGAATTTACAACACGACTGAGTTCTAAATTTATTGCGGTATGCTTTTTCGTCCTCCTTTCTTCAGTGCTTGTTTGGTTGTGGGTTTGTTGGTTTGCAGCCCTTTCCAGTCGTAAACCCTACGGCCCGCAACCAAGCAAAAAATTAGGTCTTAGGTGTTTGGTCTTGGGTTTTAGTTAAAAAATGTGCTATTTGGGTAAATTGTAGTTAATTAAAGTCTAATGTACAAGGGTACAAGGGTTCAAGTAAAATAACAAAATATATTTTTCTCTGGGCTCTCTGTGTGTTTTCTGTTTCTCCGTGTACTCTGTGGTAAATTCTGTTTTTTATTGGAAGTTTTCCTTCATCCAGGCGGCTCTTCGACAGTCAGGGCAAAGAATTTTATACCAGTCTTCCCTATTGAATTTACAGCTTTCCCCAGTTTTTTCCTCTTTATCCGCGATATCCATAGGAATATGCTTTGCCAATACAATTGTAGGATTGGCAAAAGCTTTTTCTCCGAGTCGTTCAGCTATCCATTCGAGGTGGCGTCTTGTGGATATAACCTTACCACACTTCTCGCATTCCACCAATTCATCTTCCACCTCCTGAATTACTTCACTCCTATCAAAAGTATTCTTTGCGTATTTATTTGTATATTCGATACCCTCGCCTGTAGTACACAAAGCTCCGCATTGACCGCAGAGCAGACATATATCGTAACGGAACCGCATCTTCCTGAATTTTATTCCGTCTTTTTCGTATTCTTCTACTTCGATAGCTCGAGCCGGGCAAACTTCAGCGCATGCGCCGCACCTCACGCAACCATCGTCCTGATATTCGGGAAAACCACGGAATTCCGGAATAATATCAGGGGGCGCAAAAGGAAACTTCGTTGTAAAAGGACCTTTTACTAAAGCTCTAACTGCTTCGCCGAGTTCTCTTATCTTAGGTTTCTTTATTGCCATTTAACTTTCCCTGTCCTTTTTTAACTTATCCACCACACTTCCTTTCCACAATTTAAATCCTCTTATATGAGAACCTCTTGCTAAAGCGTGAGCTGCCGTCGGAGAAGTAAACATAACGAATAAAATACAAATTAAAGCCTTTATCCCTCCGGAATTAATAATGCCGAACTCCAACGCCACTCCAAATAGTATAGCGCAAGTCCCGAGGGTAACAGATTTAGTTGCAGCCTGAAGTCTATTATATATATCCGGAAGCCTGATTAAACCGAGGCAACCCAACAAATCGAAAGTCACTCCTATAATTATAAAAGCAACAGCAAAACTATTACTCATCAAACCCCCTGCCTTCAAGAAACTTAACAAGCGCAAGAGTGCCAACAAAAGAGAGTATAGACCAGGAAATGGCTATGTATAGATAGAACTCTCTCTTCGTTTGAGCTGCGAAAAGAGCACACATGCCGACAACAATAATTCCAAGTATATCTATAGCTACCATCCTGTCAGGCGGCGTTGGGCCGACCATAACCCTGTAAAGACACATAAAAGATGCTATAATTAAAAAGAAGAATAAAAATGTAAACATTATTCGAATACCCTCCTGAGCATTCTTTCAAATCTACCCAATATCAATTCTCTCTGAATCTCGGGGTCATCGCTTGAAACATTTATCCAGTGCACGTAAAAATAATCGCCATCAACCTCTACAGTAAGGGTCCCCGGGGTAAGAGTAATAGAATTGGCAAGAATAGTCTTTG
>CAYRCN010000055.1:0-10326 GCA_964422805.1 uncultured bacterium
GATGGCTATTTTATTCCTAATGCGGATATGAAAGAAGAATTGATGAATTATGGGGTGGAGGAGAAAAATATAATAACTACGGGGTTGCCGATTAGGGAAGGTTTCAGGGACGCTGCAAGTAAGGACAAGGTCCTTTTAAGAAAAGAGTTGGGTATAGATACGAGTTTGCCCACCATTTTGATGCTGGGAGGTCTTCTCGGTAAAATGGTTGATTTTATAAAAGTAATTGAATCTTTAAGCCGGGTAAAAGTGCCTCATCAGTTAATCGGTATATTCGGGAAGAACGAAGTTGACAGAGAAAAAGCCGAGAAGATGGATTATCCGTATGATTTGTATCCTAAGGGGCAGATCGAGAATGTTTATGATTGGATGTGGGCTTCGGATATTGTTATAACCAAGCCGGGTTCGGTTACTATAGCCGAGATAACGTCTTTAGGTAAGCCGATAATTGTGATAACTCCATTGGCTGGTTCTCTGCAGGAGACAAAATTCGCGGAGTTGCTTCAGAGGAAGGGGATAGGAAAATGGGTGCAGACGGCAGATGAGGTTGGGCAGTGTGTTGAAAATTTATTGTCAGACTACAAACTGCTGAAAAAAATTTCGAAAAATGCTAAAGATTTTGGGGGAGTTAGTCTTTATTCTATCGATAATATAACAAAATTTTTGATAAGAGAGGCAATATAATGGGAAAAGAAACGATACTAGTTACCGGTTCCGGAGGATTGATTGGGTCCGAATCTGTAAGTTTTTTTGTTGAGAAAGGTTTCGATGTGATTGGCGTGGACAACAACATGAGAAAATACTTTTTCGGAGATGAAGGTTCTACTTCATGGAATGTGGAAAGACTAAGGAAACTTCATGGGGAAAATTATAGACATTATAGTACCGACATAAGAGATTTTGAAAGTATAAAGAAGATTTTTTCCGAATATAAGCCGTCATGTGTGATTCACACGGCGGCGCAGCCGTCTCATGACTGGGCTGCAAAAGAGCCTTTTACCGATTTCTCGGTCAACGCCAATGGTACTCTTAATTTACTCGAGGCGACGAGGCTAATTGTACCCGAATCGGTGTTTATCTTTACGTCTACGAATAAGGTTTACGGCGATAGACCGAATTCCCTACCGTTAATCGAATTGGAAAAAAGATATGAATTGCCCGAAGACCATCCTTATTACAACGGGATAGACGAAACTATGAGTATAGATGATTGCCTTCATTCTCTTTTCGGTGCTTCAAAAGTGGCAGCTGACATTCTCGTTCAGGAGTACGGCAGGTATTTCGGTATGAAGACTGTTTCCTTTAGAGGTGGGTGTCTGACCGGACCTTCTCATTCGGGGGCGATGCTTCATGGATTTTTATCGTATCTTGTAAGATGCGCGATTACCGGTAAAAAGTATTACATTTACGGATATAAGGGAAAACAGGTCAGGGATAACATTCATTCTTATGACCTCGTAAATGCTTTCCATCACTTTATAAAAAAGCCGAGGGTCGCGGAAGTTTATAATATGGGCGGAAGCAGGTTTTCACAGTGTTCGGTGCTCGAAGCTATCGATATGGTAGAAAAAATTTCGGGTAAAAAAATGAACTATGAATATAAAGAGCAGAATAGAATAGGAGACCACATCTGGTATATAAGTTCAGTTGCGAAATTCAAATCTCACTTCCCCGGGTGGGAATATGAGAGAGGTTTGGATACTATTTTTCAGGAAACATACGAATTTCAGATGGATCTTTATAAAAAAGGCGAATTTTGAATAAAATAAAGGTAAAGTGATGACCATGTTCAACAAAGCTAATCTTTTAAAAGGATTAAGGATTTTTCTTTTTATAACCTTTCTTTCGGTAACCCTGATTCTCATCTTTACTGTCAGCAGAGAGACAAAGGAAAACCTGAAATTAATTTCTCCCTTATTTATTATTCTTACGGTTTTATCGACATTTCTCAGTCAATTTTTCAATATATGGAGGCTTCGTTATATTATAAAGGCTTTAGGTAAAGAAATCAGCTGGAGTGGAGCGTTCTATTATACCATAGGAGGTTTATTTTTAGGCGGTGTAACGCCTCTGCAGGTTGGGGGTGTGCCGCTTCAGTTATACATCTGCAGAAGGGAAAAGATAACTATACCGGAAGCGAGTGCCGCGATATTTACAAGGGGTTTGTTATCATTCTTTGTTCTTCCGCTCCTTGCTCCTCTTGTTTATTATTACCGGGTCTATTTTACAGCGGGAATGATGCAGGGGATAGTAAAGTATCTTTCTATCTTCTACGGTATTGGGATTTCATTATTCATATTTGTTATCGCGAGGACCGACTGGCTTACTAAAAAATTTAAGGGCAAATTTTTTAAAGGCGTTATCGAATTTAAGGAAGTATTCAGAAAAGAGTTCGTTAAGAGAAAAGGCGCGTTTTTCAACGCCTATCTTTTAACGGCACTTTCTCTTGTTTTTAATTTTCTTATAGCGTTTCTTCTTCTGCGCGGTTTGGGAGTTCGCGCCAATTTCTTTAAAGCCACTGTCTTACAGATTATACTTACTTACGGTCTGGCTTTTATGCCTACTCCCGGAGCATCGGGTCTTGCCGAGGGAAGCGCTTACGGTTTGTTCAGAGATTTTGTCCCAAAATCGATTCTTGGAGTGTATGTGGTGTTATGGAGGTTTTTCACCAGTTATCTGGGTATGATAATCGGAGGGATAGCCTTGTCACGTTTTCTTGTTGAAATAAAGACGGATGAGGGGAAAGAAAAGACAGCTGACAGCTGACGGAAGACAGGTCTTAGGTCTCCGGTTTTAGTCAAAAAAAATCGTGCTATTGGAATTAAGAGTTATTATCAGAGCTATTTTAAGATTCTTTTTCAGGGTTTTTATCAGAGGCTACTGCCGTCAATACTTCAGCGGGATCGAAATCCACCTCGTTTGGAGATAAAGCTTTCAAAACCGTCATTTCCTTAGGCGCGCTTTTTGAAATTTTGCCTTTTTTTACTACTGCGACTTCATTTTCGGAAATCATAACCCCTTTTATGTTTCCCTTTAATAGAACTATTGTCCCGGGGGGATATATTCCCATTATGTCGAGAAATACTTTGACCAGGGAAGGATCGTAAATATCTTTACTTTTTATGATGTATTTGAGAGCTTCGAAAGGACTTCTTACGTTCTGGTAAATTCTCGGTGTTGTCATTGCATCGTAAGAATCGACTATTCGGATAATACGAGCAAAAAGGGTTGGGCTTTTTGTGCTGATGTCGGGGTATCCTGTTCCGGAGAAGTCAATATGATGCTCAAGGATACCGCGAAGGGCGAAGACAGGTACTTCTTCTACACCTTTCAGGAAAATTATTCTTTCTGCAGAAAGGTAAGGATGCTGTTTGATTTTTTCATATTCTATGTTTGTGAGTGTATCAGGCTTATTTAGAATATCTCCGGGAATATCTATTTTCCCTAAATCGTGGAATAGTGCGGCTATTCCAAGTTCAAGCAAATCTTTTCTCGAAAGTCCCAGCTCGATACCCATGGCAATGGATAATATGCAGACGTTGGCAGAATGGTTGAAGGTGTAGGAACCTATATCCTTAATTATGGTTAAAGCAATGAGATAGCTTCTTTCTTTGAAAAGAAGTTCCGTGAATTTTCTTACTATTTGCCGGGCTTCAAAAATATTTGTTTCTTCTTCGATGGTGATTTTCTTTAAATAACTGATCGACTCGAGAAGACTTGAAAGAGCTTCTTTTCTTATGGAACGCAGAATCCCATCTCTCTGATTTGAGTCTTCTATCTTGGTTATTTTTATGGATTTAACACCCTCTTTTCGTATGTTATCGGCAATTTCATCAAAGGAGTGTTTCGATGTGGCAAGGTTCATGCCCAGGCAGCATAAAAAAGAAACAATTTCCTCGAGCTCAGGTAAATTAACGAATAAGATCGAGCCGATCGACAGGGTTTTTAAATCGTGAATTAAGGATCTGTACCTCCCCATTATTCCCATTTCTACGCTTGCCCTCTCATCGTTGAAGAAAAGATGATTGTCGGAGATCGAAAGTTCTATTTGTTTTAACTCTTTAATAAGGTCCGATAGGAATTGATGCATTTTCTTCGCATGCTGATAGAGAGTTTGACTTTTGGTCTGAAAAACTCTTGCTATATGAATCGAAGAAGAAAAATAGAGAATAAGATTTCTTATATCAGTTTGTTTCATATTTCTTTAAAATTTCTGCTACTGTTTCTTTTAAAACTCTTGAATTTCTGTATCGAGATATAAGTTCGATTGCTTTTTCGTCTTTAATATTGGATAGAGCATGAAGAGCCATTCTCTTAACATCGTATATTTTCTCTTTAAATAAAGGCATTTTACGAAGTATTGTGCTGAAAATTTTTATTGTATCGTCGGTTTTAAGTGTGGAGAGTAATTGTAACAGAGCTTTCATTTCATCTGTGGTTAGGCGCCAGAAATTTTTTGACATTACTTTGTCGCGAACAATTTCGAATTCCTCAGGAGTCCAAATAGCTTTTAATTTTTCGAGAGCAATAATTCTAACCATAGGATCCGAATGATCTAAGTATGCGATTATATCTTTTCTTGGTAATAGAGAAAAGAGGACTTCTTTTGTTTGAGGTAGATTCTTTTTCTCGAATAGTTCTTTTAAGCAGGGAATGAAATATGGGTCTTTTAATCTTTTTATAATTAGTAATAGAACCGAAAACGTCTTTCCCGTAGAATTAACAAGGCGAACTTCAAGTTCCTCTTTGTGTTCGGCGAAAATGTTCTTTAATAAAGATATTATTAAGTCTTTTGAAATAAAATCGCTTGAGATCTCCAATTCGTTAATCAGTTCATCCGCACCTGCGATTCCAACGTATTCGAGGAGATCGGTTGCTTCTCTTTTTATTCTGTTTGAATTGGATGAGGTTAATGCGTGAGTGTATAATTGTAAAGCTGCCTTGGAGGTAATGATTTCTTTCATTTCGTTTAAAATTTCTATAAATTCACTTTTGCTTTCCTTTTGGTTGTCGATTAGTTTTTTTGTCTGATAAAGAGCAGAAAGATTACCGGCTTGAAGAAATTTAGGAATAGAATCTTTGAGAATCATATAAATGCTTTTTCTCTTTCTATGATTTGTTTCATAAGAAAGAAGATCTTTGATACTTTCAATTAAAAGGAAAGAAGTGCGTTCTCTATTTAATGATATTTTTTGTTCATACTTGAGACCTATTTCCTGTTGATTGACTGGGGCGGAATCTTTTTTCTTTACTTTTACTGGAAGTATCGTAACCTCCTGGCCAGCCATTCCTGCCGGAGCTTTTATATCGCCGTCGTATTCCTGAATTTTTTTCGTTTTTTCTACTGCGTGGTAGATTATGTGAGGAAATTTTGATGCCCATAGGTCTTCCAATAGACCTATTTGGGAGGAATATTCTCTGCTGGCAATGATTGTTACCAGAGCCTCGAGTTCTTCTTCGCTTACTCCTTCGAGAAATGTTAGAGATCTTATTCCGTTACGGTACAGGAAGAGAGGAATTGATGTCAGGCGTTTAGGGTCGGAATGTAATACCTGTGAGTCATTCATAATTTTATCTTCATTGATTAATAAAACTACAGGACCTGATTCTTCCTGAGCCTTTTTCAGGTTAACGTAGCATTTTCCTATAAATTCCTTTGTGGTTTCAGATACCTTTTGATATAATTTATGGTTCTTTATTGATTTAATAAAATTTGTTACAAAAAAATCCAAATCTTTCATGAACTTAATTTTACTCTAACTTAGGAAATTTTCAACCCCCCCTTTTTGTTTTTGAGCTATTTAAAAGATTAAAATCTGTTTCCAAGAATTTTTTTTGCCCTATCGAGGTTAAGCCGTTAAGTGCAAAAATTAAATATCAAAATGCAAAACTACAAATCAAATTTCAAAAATAAAAACAACGAATAGCACAAATAACACAAATATTTTTTAGTTTTGGGAGGTAGGGCAAGGTATGATTTTGCATTTTAATTTGTAATTTTGATTTTCGCTTTTTGATATTTGATTTCCCGGAAATACAAAATTAAACGGATATTTTTTAAAGAATTAATTCATCCACGATTCAGCGCACTAATTATTATTCTATGATGCGTATTGCTTCAGGGTTAGAAGTGGTTATTTCAAGTCCGTATTTTTTGTGGTCGATAAGTTTGCCTTTGAGTTCTATTTCTTCGCTGTTCAAATTCTCGAGGTTAAAATCCATTTTCTTTAATTCTTCTACACCTTCTTTCCATAGCACAAATGTAAATTGTTCTTTTCCTTCTCCGAAATCTATAAAAAGGTGTCCTTTTCTTGAAACGTTCCAGCTGGTAGGTTTCCCGGAAATAACTACCCATTCTTCCACGTGTTTTTTTAACTGACGTAAATTATATGGGTCCAGGCTCGCGGGTTTTTTAAATGTTTTACTCCTCTCCCACAATTTTAGAAATTCTTCTTCGAACTTACTTATGAGTTCTTCTGCGTCCTTTATTATCAGAAGGTTCTCATTGTTTAATTCCTCCGCCGAGTGAGTCCAGTTGTAAGAGCCTGTTATCAGAATTTTGTTGTCTATTATTGCGAATTTATTATGCATTATTCCTTCGTATTTATCGCCGTATGTTCTGTGTGTATTGTCCAATCTTACATCTATTTCTCTTTCGCTTAAGAAATGATGTTTAGAGTATCCTATTTCTTCGGCACTTTTCGCGTCGAGCAGAATTCTTACTTTTACTCCTCTATCTTTTGCCGAAATAATGGCGTTCGACAGTTCACGATCTGTTAGTATGTACATTGCTATATCTATTTCTTTTTTTGCCCCTGCAAGTTCCTGTATTATTGCGTCGCGTGCTCCGCCATTTGGGCTAAAAAAAACCTGAACGGATAAAGATATTATCAGTAATAGCATTTTTGAAAACATCCCCCTCTGTGTGTTTTGAGGGGGATGTTTAAGTTAGTTAAGTCAACCTTTTTAGCTGTAGAATAGTCCTATTACTCCGACGATTATTGCCGCTATTCCGACGGGTACGGTTATTATTGTCATAAGATCATCGATTTGCTTCTCCGTTTCTTTCTTTGTGGGGATCAGTTTCAACAGGTCGAGTGTCAGGACTGAGCCTGCGATAATACCCACTATTCCCTGTAGGGTTCCGGCAGCTCCGTGAGCTCCCCAGAAACCGATGCTGGTAAGTATTACAACGATACCGATTGGTATCTTGAGTCCGGCTAGAGCTTTTACCGAGTCTTTCAGTTGTTTGTTGATCTTCTTTATGAGGTCCATTATCAGTATTAATCCGCCTAAAATTAAAAATTCCATACAATACCTCCTTTACTTTTTTATAAGTTTACGAGTTTTTTTACCATTTGACATTTAAATCTCTGTTTGCTTTTACTTCGTCGAGTCTCCCTACGGGAGTCATGTCAGGACTATTTTGTAAGTCAGTAGGGCTATCTTCTGCTTGTTTTGCTATTGTTTTCATCGCTTTGATAAAGCCGTCCAGGGATTCTTTTGATTCGGTTTCCGTTGGTTCTATCATCATAGCTTCCGCTACAATGAGCGGGAAGTAAATTGTCGGAGCATGATATCCCAAATCTAAAAGTGCTTTTGCTATGTCGAGTGCCCTTACTCCGTTTTTTTTGAATTTAGAAACGGAGAGAACAAATTCATGCATACAATTTTTTTTATAAGGTATATCATATTTTTCTTTTAGATTTGAAAGTAAATAGTTTGAGTTTATTATCGCCTGTTCTGATACACATCGCAGACCATTCGCGCCCAGCATTCTTATGTATGTGTGAGCCTTTACCATAACCTGGAAAGCTCCGTAGAAAGTCGAAACTTTCCCGATAGAGTTTTTGAGTTTCCAGTTGAATTTATATTGTTTTCCATCGAATTCGACTGTAGGTACAGGTAAAAACTCTGAAAGATGTTTTTTTACTGCCACAGGTCCGCTGCCCGGACCCCCGCCGCCGTGAGGAGTCGCGAAAGTTTTATGCAGATTGAAATGGATTATATCCACTCCGAAATCGCATGGTTTAGCTATGCCCATTAGAGCGTTTAAGTTCGCTCCATCCATATAAAGTAAAGCTCCATTTTTGTGTAGTACCTTCGAGAGATCTTTTATGTTGGACTCGAAAACCCCTAAAGTGTTGGGATTGGTAATCATGAGCGCTGCAACATCTTTATCCATTGCTTTCCCTAAGTTTTCTACGTCTAAAATTCCATCTTTATTGGATTTTATTTCTTTAGTTTTGAATCCTGCCCGGCTGGAGGATGCGGGATTTGTGCCGTGTGCTGTATCGGGTATTAGAATTGTTTTTCTGTCTTCTTTTTTCGAATTAAAATAGGCTCGGGCAATTAAAAGCCCGGTTAATTCACCATGAGAACCGGCCTGGGGTTGAAGAGTTATCGCGTCCATCCCTGCAATTTCTTTTAAATATTCTCCGAGCTCGAACATTATTTTGAGAGCACCCTGAACTTCGCTTTCAGGAGCCTGGGGGTGTAATCCTAAAAGTTCATTTAGATTTGCAGTATCTTCACTTACTTTCGGGTTGTATTTCATTGTACAGGAGCCGAGAGGGTACATTCCCTTATCTATATGATAGTTCATTTCAGATAACCTTGTAAAGTGTTTTACCACTTCTCTTTCCGGTATCGGGGAGAGTCGCATCGGATTTTTTCTCATCTGGGAAGTATTAAAAAAATTTGTTAGAGGTTTTTCTTTTATATCGAGAGCCGGTGTGTAATTGTTTTTCTTTGAACTTTTATATTCACAAAGAAGTTTCATAGTTATATATTATTAAAAGAATATCTTTTTGTCAACTAGTGAGATGGGATTCAAATTGTAGATAGTAGTGAGTAGTAAGCAGTGAGTAGTTAGCAGTTAAAAAAACCTGTGTCAATTTTAGTTAATGCGTTAGTGCGTTTAAAAAATATAGAATTTAAGAGTTAATTCAAAATTCAACACTCGAAATTCAAAATTACTATGTTGCCTTTGTGGCAATTTAATGGTGGCTTGACTTTGGCATAAAGGGGATTAATATAATTCCATGATGGATTTGAATGAAATAATGTCGAGAGATGAAGAATATCCTCTACGAAAAAAACGTTTTGTTCTTTTTCGGAATTTCTTTAGGCGGGTTCGTTCTTTGAAGAAGTTTCTTCCTTTGAAAAAACGAAGATTTGTTATATTGAATATTTTGTTTTTTATATTTGGTGCGATTATCGGTATGAATTTCGCGATATTAAGTAGTTTGCCTGATGTTGATTCATTGGCGAACTATGAGCCGAAGCTCTCCACAGGTATTTATGATATAGATGATAAACTTATTTTGGAAGTTTATGAACATAGGCGAATCCCGATAGTTCTTGATTCTCTCCCGGAATATATACCCGCTGCGGTTGTTTCTCTTGAAGATAAAAGATTTTATGATCATTGCGGTATAGATATCAGGCGATTGACAAAGGTTATATGGGTAAATTTAATCAGAAAGATTGGTGGAAGAAAATGGGGGCAGGGAGCCAGTACTATTACGCAACAGCTTTCCAGGAATATCTTTCTTAGTTTGAAAAAAACACTCCTGCGAAAAGTAGAAGAAATATACCTGTCGCTTTTGATTGAAAGGAGATACACGAAAAGAGAAATACTTGAAATGTATTTAAATGAAATCTATTGGGGATACGGTAATCATGGTTTGGGAGCAGCTTCCCGTTATTATTTCGATGAAATGCCTGAAAGCCTTTCTATTTCTCAGGCGGCAGCCCTTGTGGGTTTACTTCGTTCTCCGGGGATCTATTCTCCTTATAATAGTTATGAGAGGTTCATAGAAAGACGCAATCTGGCTTTGAATGAGATGTTTAAGGAGGGGGCAATTACTAAAGTGGAGCTTGACTCTGCCCTCGCGGAATCCCTTAGTGTTGTCGATCAATCAAAGAAAGAAATTATTGGTCCTTATTTTATAAATGAAGTGAAAAGAGAAATGGAGAACCTTTTTGGGAGGGCTTATATATCGTGGGGCGGATATAAGGTTTATACCACCATGAATCAGGATATGCAGATTGTCGCAGACAGTATTTTGGAATGGGGGCTCAAGAGAGTCGAGTTATACTGGCATCTCAAAAAGAAAGAAGAAATTCCGGATTCCCTTGTTCATTCTGAAAATATTCCTTATATACAGGGGGCGATGGTTGTTATGGACCCGGCGACCGGTTATGTATATGCTCTTATCGGCGGCAGAGATTATAAGCATAGTTTATATAACAGAGCAACCCAGGGCAGGAGGCAGGCTGGTTCTGCTTTTAAGCCTTTTCTTTATACTGCGGCTATTGATA
>CAYRCN010000056.1:0-10113 GCA_964422805.1 uncultured bacterium
TAGAAAAGATGTCAGGCGGATAGCCTGCGAGACTGCTTTTTGGGGAAACTCAAAATATGATTTTTTCGAAGATGACGAAATATTGGCGGATTTACTTACCTTATACTATACCGATTATGAACCCGACTATTGCTTTGTTGCGACTTACAATGGTTCGGTTGTCGGATATCTTATCGGAGCTAAAAATGTTCAAGTTATGAATAGGGTTTTTTATTTTCGTATAATACCTAAACTGTCTTTGAAAAGTATATGCAGAGGTCTTATTTTTAAGAAGAACACAAGTAAGTTTTTATTCCATTGTCTTATCGGCTTTTTCAAAGGTGAGTTTTCTGCTCCAGACTTTTCTTTAAAATATCCTGCTACATTACATATTAATATTAACAGAGATTTCCATAGTTCCGGGATTGGAAGAAAGCTAATCGATAAATATCTGGGTTTTCTCAAAGAAGCGAAAGTAAGAGGTGTCCATTTCGGTACAACTTCCGAGGGAGCAAGAGGTTTTTTTATAAGGATGGGTTTTAAGCTTTTATTAACTAAAAAGAGAACGTATCTCAGATATAAAATGGGTAAAGAGCAAGCTTTTTACGTTTTTGGAAAAGAGGTGTAGATATGCGTTTAAAATGTAAATCTTTAATTCTTAAGATATAAAGTGAGGTTTATTATGAATTTTATTAAAAAATTTATGTTTTTTTTGATATTGTTTTCGATGTCCGGATGTAGGAAAGTTCATCAAGAATCTGTTTATCCTGAGATTTCTTTCGATGACAATGACCGTATTCTTATTTTAGCTCCGCATCCTGACGATGAGGTCTTAGGTTGCGGGGGTATTATACAAAAAGCTTTAGAAAAGAAGCTGCCCGTGTCAATTGTATTCTTTACCTATGGAGACAACAATCAGTGGTCTTTTATGGTTTACAGGAAAAGACCCGTAGTTCTTCCTAAGGCGGTCCAAAAGATGGGTCTTATTCGTCATGATGAAGCTATAGCCGCGACAAAAGTTCTTGGCGTGAATAGCAACCAGTTGATATTTCTTGGTTATCCCGATTTTAGAACGCTTGACATATGGTATTCTCACTGGGGGAATTCTCCTCCTGCCAGGAGCATGTTAACCAGGGTTGATAGAGTGCCGTATTCAAATGCTTTAAGACCTGGAGCTATGTATAAAGGGGAAGAGATATTGAAGGATATAAAAGCAACCATTCTGAAATTTAAACCTACCAAGATATTTGTTTCCCATCCTGCGGATCGTAATCCGGACCATCAGGCCCTTTATTTGTTTACCCGGGTTGCTCTCTGGGATTTAAAAGAAAAAATAACCGCTGAATTATATCCATATGTTGTACACTTTCCAAAGTGGCCCAGACCAAGAGGTTTCGTAAAAAATAGACAAATAGTTCCCCCTAATACCTTAGAGGATAGAATTAAGTGGCAACAGAATTTGCTGGATTCAACAAAAGTAAAGGTTAAATATGAAGCCATTAAGAAACATAAGTCCCAGTTTGATGTATCTTCCGGGTTGCTTCTTTCATTTATTGCTTCAAATGAATTATTTGGAGATTTTCCGGTAGTGATGTTAAGTCAAGAGAACGATATCTATGGTCTGAATAAATCGAGGATAGATTCTGTAAATATGTCGGAGGAGCTTACGGAAGAAGAGGCTAATTTGTTTGTTGGTATAGAAAATAGATATGTTGGTTTGGAAGGAGAGAATTTAGTTGTCTCAGTAGAGACATCACGTCCGCTGATGAAAACAGTTAGTTTGTCGGTATATCTGTTCGGTTATAGAAATGATATAAGTTTCGAAAAAATGCCAAAGATTCATATTAGCTTTAGTACGGAAGGGTATAAAGTTTTCGATAAAGGTAATTTATTTACAAAACAAAGTGTGAAAGTTGTTTCCAGTCGAAGAGAGAAGAAAATTTTGGTTCCGCTTGCATTGATGGGATATCCTGAAGCGATTTTTACTTCAGCAAGGACTTATACTGCGAAGGTCCCTTTAGATTGGGTGTCCTGGCGTATTATTGAAGTACCAAAGTAAAGTTCTTGATAGTTAAATAGTAGTTTTGGGATATAGTATTTAGATTTTAGTTCGTAGTTCTTAGTTAACAATTTACTGTTTCCTGACTCAGGACTCGAGACTAACGACTGTTGAATTTCCTTTCGAGAGATTCAATCTTGACAAACTTTCATAAGCATCTACAATCTAAATTATGGAAAATACAAGTAAACAATTTTCGAAAGGTAGATTAATAATAATGGTATGTGTACGCTTCATACCAGGTTTTTTCGTGTTGGGGGGTATGTTCTTTCTTCCGGCTGGGACGTTTGCATACTGGGAAGCCTGGACATATATAGCTGTCCTTTTTATCCCCATGTTTTTTGTCTTTATCTATTTAATCAAAAACGAGCCTGAACTGCTTGCCCGCAGGCTGAAGATGAAAGAAAAAGAAGCGGAGCAAAGTCTTATTATCAAACTCTCGTACATCCCATTCCTGATTGCCTTCCTTCTTCCGGGTTTTGACAAACGCTTTGGTTGGTCGAATGTGCCGGCGGTAGTGATTATCATTTCGGATATTTTGGTATTACTCGGCTACGGCATATTTTTTCTGGTACTCAAAGAGAATCCATATGCTTCACGCATTGTTGAAGTCGAACCGGAACAGACAGTCATCACAAGCGGACCGTACGCAAAGGTTCGACATCCCATGTATTCAGGGGTTTTACTTCTTTATATCTTTTCACCATTGGCACTGGGCTCTTATTGGGCAATTATCCCAACAATATTTATCATACCCGTTATTTTGGCAAGAATCTTGAGTGAGGAAAAGATACTTGCGAGAGACCTGAAAGGATATAAAGAATACATGCAAAAGACCCGCTACCGCCTGATTCCCGGTATCTGGTAGTTTTTTACTTACATCTGACGGCAAGAAATCCTATACTCATTGACGCTTAATCTTCCGTTCGGGTAATTCGAATAGAATAAACCATTCAGGTCAAATATTATTTCAACGTCCAAACCTTCACCACCTCTTACCGTATCCGGTATTACCACCCAGAAACCAAAACTTGTGCGCGAATCGCCGGAATTCAACATCACATCCCCGTTTAAAAAAGAAAGCCTCGTGAACCATCCATCAACCTTATCAAGACAGGAATATCGAGTACTATCGCCACCGTACTCCTCTTGATATCCAATAAAGTGATTTATCTCGGTTTCATAAATATAAACTTCCGTATCAGTCGGAGGTATTTCAACATATAATGTTTCCGGAAAATCACTACTACAAATATTATGGTCGCGGACACTAATTTCATTCCTCTCGTACAAATAATAATATAAAGGGTATACGGCTTGCTTAACTCCCAGAGTATCCTCTGAATGATTGATTGCCTTTACATGAAGTGTAAGGTCATGAGTATGATATTCGAAATCCTCCGGGTCAGGATGAAGCAAAACCCCTAAAGCTTCACAGTTCATTATACTTAAGAGACAGATTGTCATTATTAAGATTGAGCAAACTCTTTTAGTATTCGTCTTAAAAGCATTCGAAAACGATGTTGACGTACTCCTGATTTCCAATCCACCAACTTTCTTCCTACCTGCTATTTTTTTCACAGCAAACACATTTTCCTCCTTTTTAATACTAACGCTTTAGATTGTTTAACCGAACTCTAATTTGCAAGCCATATAACAAAGTACTTTGTTATATAAAGTATATATAATTGTTTTTTAGAATTTGTCAAGGGGTTTTTTGAATTAAGCTTTTCGCTTTTCGCCTTTGACTGTTAGCTTAAAGACAAGAAGGGAAAACCTGTGGGCTTTGTGTTTATGTTAGGGTGTAGTATTTAGGGTATAGGGTACAGTAAATATTAAAGAAATCCTGTTAATCTGCGTTTATCTGCGTCCTAATTCAGGATTTTGGATTTAGGATATAGGATATAGGATTTGGCAAAAGGACTAAAAAATAAACTTTGTGCTATTTGTGCAATTTGTTGTTCCTCATAGTTTTTTTTGTTTGTGTTCTTTGACTCATGACTCATGACTGGTGACTCAGGACTATTTTATGTGTCTTCGTTACAATTAATCTTCCACGGGAATCATTTTCTGGAATTTCCACATATTCCAGACTCCGCAATTGGGGCAGGGATCTAACTCGATCTTACCAAAGTCATCACATCTATCGCAAACAGCAAAGACATTGTCAACCGGGCATGCACGGCAAATTGCAACTCTTATTTCTCCCGATACTCCAAACTTTTTACTTTCTTTGTAATCTCTTCCGCACCTGCTGCACTTTATCATATTTATCATATTTACCTCCGTAAGATTTGTTATTTTACTATGTGTGTTATTCCGCCCTTTGCTGCATACTATCATATATATTTTACTTTAGCAAATATAAATGTCAATATGGGTAGTGAGGAGGGAGGAGAAATAGGATTCTATTAAACTAAAAATCCTTCTTTCTTAAGATACTCAATTATATCGAGAGCGTTTTCTTCAGAACTTTTATTTACGGTGTCGGCGATTATTTCCGGGCCCACCGGTTTTTCGTAAGGATCGTCTATGCCAGTAAAGTTTTTTATCTCTCCTCGCAAGGCTTTAGCATATAGCCCCTTAGGGTCTCTTTCTTCACAAACTTCAAGCGGGGTATCGACAAAAACCAATATAAAATTATTATCTCCCACCATACTTCTGACTTCATTTCTTGCGTCTCTGTAAGGACTTACTGCGGCACAGACGACCATACCATTATGACGGACAATCTCCGAGGCAACGAAACCTATACGTAAAATATTTGTATCTCTGTCTTCCTTGGAGAAACCGAGACCCTTGGAAAGATGAGTCCTGACGACGTCTCCATCGAGTACGGTAACACCCCTTCCATACTCTGCCAGCATCTCTACAAGCACGTTAGCGATAGATGACTTTCCCGCGGCGGAAAGGCCGGTAAACCATACACAAAAACCCTGTTCATGTTTTGCCGGGTGTCTCTTTCTCAAAATTTCCGCAACTTCCGCGCGCATGAACCACTTTGGGGGTTTTTCTCCTTTTGAGATGGCGGCTCGTGCTTCCGAGCCCGAGATTTTCGCTATTTCCACTCCCTTGGGTACTTTATCTCTTTCTTCATAACGGTCTTCATCGGGTAAATAAACAAGCTCGTTGAAAGAAACCATCGTAACTCCGATCTCATTACTGTATTTCTCCATTAGTTCTTGAGCTTCGTAGGGACCGTAAAAAGGTTTTCCCTTGGAGTCTTTTCCGGGACTCGCATGATCTCTTCCCACAATAAAGTGATTTGCCCCGTGGTTTCTCCTTATTATGGCATGCCATAAAGCTTCCCTTGGCCCAGCCATCCTCATTGCGAGAGGTAATAAACTAAGTACAGTTTTTTTCTTATCATAATATTTCTCGAAAAGTTCTTTATAGCTTCTAACGCGCGTATAATGGTCAACGTCTCCCGGTTTTGTTAGTCCTACAACAGGATGGATCAACAAAGCTCCCTTGATCCTTTCGGCTGCTATTTTTGTAAGTTCTTCATGAACACGGTGCATGGGGTTTCTTGTCTGAAAAGCGACAACGTTGCTATAACCGGTCCCGGAAAGTAAAGCCCTTACTTCCGCGGGAGTTGAGCGTAATTCTCTGAAATCATGATGTTTTGGAAGATTGAGAACCTTTATTGGGCCGGAGATATATTTGTCACCCCAGGAGTGTAGTTCGGCAACCATGGGATGGCGCACGTCTGTCGACCCATAAACATATTTTGCCTCGTTGGCAGGATCGCTGGAATAAATCTCTTCGACCATCATTATTCCGATCAAATCGTTTCTTGTGTCGCGAAGAGCAATCTCTCTACCTAAATTTTTATTAGAAAAATCCAAAACCGGAAGAGTTATTGTTATAGGGAAGAAAGCGCCATCTTTCAAGTGCATCTCATTGATAACTCCATGGTAATCCGCTTCGCCCATAAATCTATCGAGAGGAGAGAATCCCCCTGTTGCGAGAAGTTCAAGGTCGCAAAGGCAGCGAGGAGATAATTGTATGGAGACAAGTGTATTAGCCTTTGATATAAGTTCCGATCTTTCTTCTTTTTTAACTGTCAGGTCTATTAGCTTTCCTCCGTATGGAGGTATTATTGAAGCATTACTCTTATTTTTCTCTTTATTCATTTTAACACTAATTCTCTCCCATTTCTATTTGCTTAATTTCAAAAGTATCCCTATAAATATTAAGTTGATAAAAATCCTTTTTCTGGCTTTGAAAGATAATGACTTTTTTTCTTTCCTTAGAATAAAAATCCTCTTCTAACTTTGTTTCTATTATCCTTTCAACTGTTATTGTCCCTGAAGAGGTATATATTTTTCTCGGAGACTCTTCTCCTTTACTTCCGGAATAGAAATCTATACGTGAGATTTCCATCAATCCTTTATTATCGCAATATCCGTTACTTTATCATCTCCCTTTACAGACACCACCCTGACTCCACGGGTATTACGGTGCTGCTTGCTGATATCCTTAGCATTTAGTCTTATAATCTTACCCGCCTCTGAAATCGCCATCAATTCTTCTTCACCGCTTATCCCGACCATTCTCTGCAGTTTTCTGCCCTTGGTGATTTTCATGCCTCTGACTCCTTTGCCTCCGCGGTTAGTCTCTCTGAACTCCGAAAAGTCGACTCTTTTACCATACCCATCATCAGATATGAATATAAGGTCTTTTATTTTCTCATCAGCAATGACACAGGAAACTATACTCTCACCGTCAGGAATATTCATACCAATTACGCCCTGAGCAGTTCTTCCCATCTGCCTTAAAATACTCTCATCGAATCTAATAACCTGCCCATTGCTTGCAGCAATAAATATTTGTTTTCCTTTTAACACTTTCTCGGCAGCGAATAACTCATCTCCCTCTTTCATCTTCTGCGCAATTATTCCGCCCGAATGCGCATTTGCGAAATCAAGAAGTTTAACTTTCTTTATAATTCCTTTCTTTGTAACGAGAATAACGTTATCGCTTTCTCTCATCTCTCTTAAGGTGACGACAGCCTGAGGTATTTCGGATGTGCCGAGATTTAACATCCTTGCAAGAGATACCCCTTTGGATGTTCTTCCGGCTTCCGGAATCTCGTATATTTTAAGGGGATAACACTTTCCCTCATTCGTAAAAAGCAGCATTTGGTCATGAGTCGATTCAACAAGAAGAGAAGATACGTAATCGGTATCTCCAAGTGATGCCCCTATTATACCTATACCTCCGCGTCCCTGCTGTTTGTAAGTATATAAGGGTATTCTCTTTACGTATCCTTTTTTGGTGATGGTAATCACAACATCTTCTTCTTTAACAAGGTCAATATCCGATTCCGAAAAATCTTCATTCGGTCCCTTAAATATCTCCGTTCTTCTCTTATCGTTAAATTTTTCTTTTACTTCTTTAAGCTCTTTGATTATTTCCCCATCCAATCTTTTAGCTGAAGAAAGTATGCTTTTTAACTTTTCTATGATTTTTATCTTCTCTTCGTATTCATCGACCAGCTTACTTCTTTCAAGGGAGGTTAACCTGGCCAATCTCATATCAAGTATTGCATTTGCCTGTTCTACGCTGAATTCGAAAACTTTAATTAGATTTGCCTGTGCTTCTTCTCTATCCTTTGATTTTTTAATTGTTGCTATAATTTCATCGATATGGTCGAGAGCCTTTAGCAGACCTTCAAGAATGTGGGCTCTTTTTTCGGCTTTATCAAGATCGTATTCACATCTTCTGCGAACTACTTCTCTTCTGTGATCGATATAGTGTTGAAGCATTTCTTTCAGGCTCAGCATCTTGGGAACGCCGTCCACAATAGCAAGAAGTATTATTCCGAAGGTTCGCCTTAAACCTGTGTATTTTAAAAGTCTTTTAGATACAGTTTCTGAATCGGCAGTTTTCTTTAAAGTTAGTACTACTCTTATTCCGGTCTGGTCGGACTCATCCCGCATATCGGAAACACCCTGGATCTTTCCCCTATTTATCATTTCAGCAATTTGTTCAAGCAGCGTCGATTTGTTAATCTGATAAGGTATTTCCGTTATGATTATTTTTTCCCTGCCGTGGCTTTCAGGTTCAAAATGTAATTTAGCCCGTACTTCAATCTTGCCTGAACCCGTTTCGTACGCTTCTTTTAATCCTTTATCTCCTACTATCATACCGCGTGTTGGGAAATCCGGGCCTTTAATCCACTGCGTTAAATCCGAAACGCTAAGTTCAGGATTTTCGATAAGCGCGATAACGCCGTCACATACCTCTCCCAACTGGTGAGGTGGAATATTGGTTGCCATTCCGACAGCTATTCCGCTGGAACCGTTTACGAGAAGATTAGGAAATGCTGAAGGTAAAACGGTTGGTTCCATGAGAGAAGCATCAAAATTCGGAACAAAATCCACTGTATTTTTATCGATGTCCTGAAGCATCAATTCCGCAATTTTAGATAACCGTACTTCCGTATATCTGTACGCGGCTGCGTTGTCTCCGTCTATCGAACCGAAATTGCCCTGACCATCAACTAAAGGATATCGCAGGGAAAAATCCTGCGCCATACGTACAATCGTATCGTAAACTGCCATATCGCCGTGAGGGTGATATTTCCCGAGCACTTCTCCTACGACGGTTGCCGATTTCTTGTACGAAGAACCCGAAGATAACCCGAGTTTGCTCATCGCGTAGAGAACTCTTTGGTGAACCGGTTTTAAACCATCGCGGACATCAGGAAGAGCCCTGCCCACAATTACACTCATAGAGTAATCGAGATAAGCCTTCTCTAACTCCTCGACAATGGAACTTCCTCTTATTTTCTCAGCCATTTATAGCTCTTTTTAGTTTTTCTTTTAATAAGGGTACAACCTCGAAAAGATCTCCCACAATTCCAACATCCGCAACTTTGAATATAGGAGCGTCAGGGTCTTTATTTATGGCAATTATAAAATCGGAACTCCTCATACCCTCGAGATGTTGAATGGCACCGCTTATACCAACAGCGATATACATCTTAGGTCCAACTGTTTTGCCTGTTTGTCCCACCTGGTGAGAATATGGTATCCATCCTTCATCAACTGTCGGTCTTGAAGCCCCAACTGCACCACCCAGAATTTCCGCCAGTTCGAATAATATTTTGAAATTATCGCTGCAACCCAGACCCCTTCCGCCGGAAATGATTATATCGGCGTCTTCTATTGAAATTGCCGAAGTTGTATCTTCAATCCACTTTTCAAATTTAGTTGTACTTTTCAAAAGATCTGCCGGAACTTTTTCTTCTATAACTTCTCCCTTTCTATTTGGATCTTCATCCAGTGGTTTAAAAACCTTAGGCCGTACAGTTGCCATCTGAGGTCTCATATTGGGAGTAAGGATTCTTGCTTTGATAGAACCTCCGAATGCCGGTCTTGTCTGAAGTAAATTGCCGTTCGGATCGACATCGAGACCTGTGCAGTCGGCTGTTAAGCCGGTGTAGATTTTACCCGCTGTTCTGGAAAGAAGAGCTCTCCCTTGCGTTGTTGAGGGTGCAAGAAAAATCGAAGGTTTGTACTTTTTAATTATATGTATCAAAATATTTGTGTAGGGCTCAGGTAAAAAATTAAGCAAAGAATCATCGGCAACAGCGATTACTTTATCGGCGCCATGCGCTATAAGTTTTTCCCCCTTGCCCTTTAAATCTTTGCCCAAAAGAAGAGCATAAAGATCTACTCCGAGTTTATCTGCCAGTTCTCTTCCTTTTCCTACAAGTTCGAATGCGGCTCCCTCAAACTCGTCCCTCCGCTGTTCTGCGAATACCATAACATCTTTATAATTCTCTTTACCTTCAAATTTGTGCACTTCGGCTTTTAACTCGATTGCACTTGTGGGGCAGGGTTTAACACACTCGCTGCAAAGAGTACACTTTCCGAGGTCAATAACCGCCAACTTCTTAACTTCCTTACCGTTTGCCAGTTTATGGACTTCCTCTGCCATACTGATAGCGCCATACTGGCAGACTTTAAAACAAATACCGCAGCCGGTGCATTTTTCTTTAATTACTTTAATACCCATTAAATAAGCCCCATTTCTTTTTGCTTCTTTACAATTTCTTCCGCAGC
>CAYRCN010000057.1:0-10009 GCA_964422805.1 uncultured bacterium
ACATGGTTTCCGAAGACTCCACAGGGTCAAGGAAGATTTCAGCCGAAATTGCTTCCGAGTATCCGGAAAAAACAATTGATGAGCTAAAGAAAATAAAAGAATTAAAATTGCCTTCGCGCCATTATATAATTAGGTCCGATGTGAATCTCGAAAAGTTAAAAAAACCTCTGGAATTGGCTTATAGTAGGCAACCCGAAGATTTCGAAAGTCTTTTGGGTATTAAAGGTGTTGGTCCTGCAACAATAAGCTCACTTGCCCTTATTGGCGAGTTGCTATATGGCGAAAAGCCGAGTTTTGAAGACCCTGCGAGATACAGTTTTGCTCACGGTGGTAAGGACGGTATCCCTTATCCTGTTGATAGAGAAAACTATACAAGGTCTATTCGGTACTTAAAAGAAGCTGTTTCTAAAGCGAAGGTTGGGGATAAAGCAAAGCTTAAATTACTTAAAAGACTTGCTTTTATAGATAATGATATTAATGTAAATAATCCAAAAAATAAAGGGGGTAAAAATGTTAAAGTCTAAAATCAGTAAGTGCTTGTTGGTTGTGCTATGTTTGTTTGTTACCGTCAACGTTTTTGCTATCACCTGGGAAGAATTGAAAGCGCAAATAGAGGCAAAATATGGAGGTTTTTCAGATGAAATCAAAGACATGGAGATGGTGATGGAAGCGGAAACCAAAGGCATGGAAGGTATGGAAGATGTTGGTCCCTCAGAGATTAAGATGTTTAGGAAGGGCGAAAAATATAGAATGGAAATGAAGATGAACATGCCTGAAGGATCTGGTATGCCGGGTGGTATGACAAATATAATGATATTTGACGGCAAAGATTTATGGTCTGTAAACCAGTTTGCAGGCAAACAGAAAATATCAGCGGACGCAAGCGCTAGTAGTAGAAACCAGATAAGCTGGTGGGAAGATATGCCTGAAAAAGGTAAAATTATTGGTTCGGAAAAAGTAGGGAATAAGGATTGTTATGTTGTGGAAGCCTGGAATGAAGATATCGATACCTCATCTATAAAAACAGATGAAGAAGATAAAGTAAAGGGATGGATTGAGAAAGGCACTCTCCTTTTGATACAGCTTGAATTCCAGGGAGCAAAAGACGAGACATTCAAAGTTGTGAATTCCAACTTCAAGAAAGTAAAGAACTGGGAAATGCCTTATACTACGGAAGTTTTTACAGGTGGAAAGTTGATAACAAAGACTACTATAAAGACCCTTAATATTAATAAAGGTTTATCGGATGATCTTTTTGATGCCGATAAAGTTAAAATGGAAAGTAAAGGCATGCCGGGTATGCCGAACATGAAAGATATGATGAAAAATTTCAAACCGGGACAATAAGAAAACAACACTAATAGGACGCAGATTAACGCAGATTGTCAGGATTAGTTTTAAATTTTTTTTAATAAAACAGAAAAGAATTAGTTGGGATTGGGTTTAATCTGAGGATATCTGAGAAGATCTGCGTCCAATTATTTTTTTGAGCATAAACTTACTAACGTTCATATAATTATGTTCTTTTACGACCCATTCACGGCTTTCCGTACTTTTCTTCAGAAGAATTTTTGGGTTTTTTAGTATTTTTTCTAAAACTTCTTTTATGTTGTCTTTATTGGCGTTTATGAAAGGATGTACTTTCAAGAATTTTTCATATTGGGTATTTATATATGTTATGCTTGGTATTCCCATAGATAAACACTCCATTGAGTTCATTCCGTAGCCGAAACCTCCGAAATCCGTTAACTGGTCAACAAGAACATCGCATTTTTGCTCTTTAATTTTAAGTACTTCTTCGTACGGTTTATTTTCGATTAAGAGAAAATCAAAGTCGAATTTACTTTTAAGTTTGCCCACCGCTTTTAAAACATATTCCGTACCTTTAAGATATCTTTTTGTAGGAGCGTGACAAATAGTCAATTTATTGTTTTTTAGTATTTCTTTTTTATTAAATTTATCTACTTCAAAAGGGAAAGGAACATATTGTGTTTTAGGATGAATAAATCTATGGTCGAATTCGGTTGTAAATATAATATCCGTCAATTCTTCTATATCCGGTAAAACGCCCCTCAGTCTTACATCGCTTCCGAGATAAAGAATCGCAATTTTTTTATTCATTTTTTTCAGGGATTTAATTATCTTGCCGTTCCTTAAAAATCCTAGTCCTCCATCCAGGAAATAACAATCGAAAGATCTGATATAATCTTTTAAAGGACTGATTTGAAAGTCCCAGAGAATATCTCTGAACAGGTAGAAAATTTTTTCCGTTGTTTTTGGTTCCCACATGGGTGGGATTCCCTTTTTTTGTGAATAGCCATATGTTCCTATTTTAGCAGTCTTTTTTAGACCTCTAATAGACCATGTATTTGAAAAAGGAAGATTGAGGACTATATCGTCCCAGTGGGAGCGAGGGCTTTTAAAATAAGTCATTAACCGGGAATAGTGCCCCATTTTCCTTTCAGCTTTAACTAAAATTCCCGGTACACCGGCTATATTTTCAGAAGCTATATGTAAAATCCGCATTTTTTTTCAGTCTCAAATTCTCACACAAAGATAAAAAGGTTTTATTTTTTAACTACTAACTGCTAACCGCTCACTACTCACTAATTCACATTACTAAGCAGTCACCGATAATTTTCGGGGTGATTTTCCTGGAGTACCTCACAACTTTTATCAAATCAGGCGGTTGGAAGGCATCTTTCTCTTCGAGAAGTAGTACCTGCGGAATTTCCAGGAGGAAAGCAATTGCGGAAAGGTCGTTTCTCTTTGTAATCAGTGTCGAAACTTTGCGTAAACCATCTTCATCCGAGACTTTGTGTAAGCCATGATATTGGGTAGAAATATCAGAACTGATGCCGATAATCTCTTCTTTTTCCCTCTTTTTACTGGAACGTTTGGTTCTTAAGGCTTTGGTCTTCCATTTTAAAGCAGGAAATCCAAGTAAATCAATTAAATATTGATACTTGCCAGTTATTGATTTCGTACCAGCTCTCGCTGTAATGTTTACGCCAGGGGCTTCATTTATTGAAGCGACAATTGGATTTTTTAACAAGTAAGAAAATACCTGGATGTTTGTTTCATTAAGGTCAATAAATAGATCGTAGCTATCTTTTATGTTGTTTTTTAAACGATACATACCAATAGGACCTGACTTTTCCGGATAGCGTATAATCTTTGCTCGCAGACGCCTGAAGTACTTCACATCTTGATTATCTGACAGAAGAACAGATAATTTGTGCTTTTTTGACAAAGACTCAACCAAAGGCAGAGAATAAAGAGTTTCGCCTTTAATTTCTGAAGGTCGAAGGGCTATTGTATTGATGTTTTCTAATGGGAATTCAACTTTTTTCGATTGAATATTGTTTAATAAAGGAAAAAAAACAGAATTTAATTTTTCAAGCATTTATTTCCTCGATATCGAATATTTTCCCCGGGTTTAATATATTTAAGGGATCGAATTCTTTTTTTATGTTTTTCATTAAATTTATTTCCTTTTCTGTTCTTGAGTATTTCAGGTACTTTTTTTTAGTAAAACCTATACCATGTTCTCCGCTTATCTTACCTCCAAAAGTATTCAGTTTCTTGAATAATTCATTAATGATTTTATCTCCGTTATCCTTCCATTCCTCGTTTTTTAAGATATTTACGTGAAGATTTCCGTCTCCTATGTGACCGAAAGTAAAAATTTTAGTATCAAATTCCTTTTCTAACTTTTTGATTTCAAGAATGAATACAGGAATATTTGATCTGGGTATAGACACATCTTCGGGAATAATAGTTCCAAATATATCCAGTGCTTCTGTTATACTTCGTCTGAAGTCCCATATTTTTTCCTGTTGATGATTTTCTTCCGCAACGAATACATCTACGGCATTACTTTCCAGAAATTTATTACCGATTATTTCAAATTTCTTTTCCAGTTCTTCCTTTGAATCTTCAAGTAGTTCGGCAATTAAGAGTGTTCCTTCTTCCGCCATAGGTATTTTTTTATCCAGGTTGGCAACAGCCACTTTAACCGCATCTTCGTCGATTATCTCGAACGCGGAAGGAATAATTCCGCTTGATAGTATATTAAATGACGAAAGGGCAGCGTCTTCAAGGCTTTTAAATGGAGCTACTAATGTGGCAGAATAGGGGGGAAGTTTTACAACTTCTAAAAGTATCCTGGTTATTATTCCAAGAGTACCCTCTGAACCTATAAGAAGATTTAAAAGAGAATATCCTGTTGCATTCTTTTTTAGCTTTCCTCCGAAGAATTCTTTTGAGCCGTCCCCCAGAATCACCTCACATCCTCTGACATAATCCCTTGTTAGACCGTAGAGAAGGCATCGGGCACCTCCCGCGTTTGTCGCGACATTGCCTCCTATAAAGCAGGAATCAACCGAAGAAGGATCGGGAGGAAAGAAAAACCCGTATTGTTCGAGGAATTTATTCAGTTCTTCCGTAATAACGCCTGGATTTACTTCCAGAATGCAGTTTTTCTCATCGAAGTCGATAATTTCATTCATTTTCTCCGTAGATATAACAATTCCGCCGTTAACCGCAAGAGGACCTGCTGTTCTGCTGGTTCCTCCTCCTCTCGGAATTATAGGTATTTTTATATTCTGGTTTATTTCGAGAAGTCTTGATATTGAATCGGCCTCCGTTGGTAGAAAAACAGCATCAGGAAGGAAACAGTAATCGCCGGGAGTCTCATCCCGTGCGTATTTTTCCAATTTTTCTTTGTCTGTAAGTAATTCGTAATCAAACTCTTTTTCCAGCTGTGCCAATTTTTCCATAGGCTAAAATAATAGTAAGTCAACTTTAGTCAAGACCAAAAAAGCTAAATGAACCTCAGAGAGCACAGAGAAAATTGTTAGGATTAGAAGCAGTGCAAGTTAGAAATTCAGGGATTACGGATTAAGTGGTAAGTGTTTTTTTTCTTAATCCTTGCTCCGCTTCTAAGTTTTACAACTAATCCTTAATCCTCGCTTGGCTTCCTGCTTTTCTGCTGATCCTTAAAAACCATTCAACTATTTTTCAATTTTACTATTTAACTTGGATTCGTATTCGTATAATCTACAAATTGTCATTCGTCAATAGAACCGCGGCGATTGCGGTGTCGTTGGTGTGGGATAAAGATACGTGAGTTTTAACTCCTTTCATTTCAGCTTCTAATTTCTTATTTAAAATCCTGATTACCGGTTTTCCTCCCGTTTGTACTTCTATTGCTTTCCAACCGAAATTATGATTTCTGGCTTTATAGAAAGATTCTTTAACAGCGTATCGTGCGGCATAACACTGGCTTTTATTGATTTTATTTTTACAATATTGCTTTTCATTTTCTGTGAATATTTTGTCTATAAAGTTATCGCCCCAGCGGTTTATCGCTTTTTCTATCCTGCTTGTCTTAACTATATCTATACCAATCATGTAAAAAAAGAAATTTTTTGTTGGTGCGTTAGTGGGTTGGTGGGTTGGTGGGTGAAAAAACAGCCCAACCGATTAACCGACCAACCGACTAACCTTTGAAATTCTCTGTGTCTCCGTGTAGATCGATGGTCTTTTTTGGGATTTAGAAAAAAACAATAAAAACTTTGTGTCTTTGTGCCTTCGTGGCAAATTTGGGGTTGTTGGGTGGAGGTTCTGGCTTCCGGCTTCTGGATTCTGGATTCTTTTGAATTATTTTTCATCATATATTATTACAGTATCCCCGTTCTTTATCATACCTAACTTCTCCCTTGCTATTTTTTCAATAAGAAATGTATCGCTTTTTATCTTTTTCAGCGAATCGAGTAAAGCGGCTTCCTCTTTTTGGAGTTCTTGTTTTTCACTTTTAAGTTTGTTTTCTCTTCTTTTTAGTTTAATAATATTTATAAACCCATAGGCACCGAAAAAAAGATAGTAAATAATTCCGCATATTATTAAAACTAAGAGAATCTTTTTTAAGTTTTTTTTTATAAGCTTTTTAGAATGCTTTGAACCTCGCGGCATCTCCTAATTCCTCTTCGATTCTGAGCAGTTCGTTATATTTCTCCAATCTCTCACTCCGGGAAAGAGAACCTGTTTTAATTTGACCTGTATTAAGACCGACTGCGAGATGGGATATAAATGTATCGGCGGTTTCTCCCGACCGGTGCGAAACAACGGCTGTCCAGCCGTTGTTTTTTGCCATCTGGATTGCTTCTATTGTTTCCGTAACCGTTCCAATCTGGTTGAGTTTTATTAGAACCGAGTTGCTAACGTTCCTGTCAATCGCTTTTTGAATTATAGAGGTATTAGTTACAAAAATATCATCGCCGACAATCTGGATTTTATCTCCTAATTCTTTTGTTAGTTTTTCCCAGCCTTTCCAATCGGCTTCGGAAAGACCATCCTCGATTGAAATTATAGGATATTTATCGACCCACTTTTTGTACGCGGTAACCATATCTTCCGAAGATAAAGATTTTCCGCCAAACTTATATGATTTATCTTTGTAAAACTCTGAAGCCGCACAATCTAACGCTATTGCGACTTCTTTACCTGCTTTGTATCCGGCTTTTTCAATTGCTTTTAGAATTAAGCCCAATGCTTCCTCATTAGACGAAAGATTAGGCGCGAAACCACCTTCATCTCCTACGCTTGTAGCGTATCCTTTTTCGGACAAGATTTTTTTAAGAGAATGGAAAATTTCGGAGGCTGCTCTTATTGCTTCTCTGAAATTCGGTAAGCCTATTGGAGCTATCATATATTCCTGGATATCGAGATTGTTATCTGCGTGTTCTCCGCCGTTTAAAATGTTGCAGAGGGGCACAGGAAGTAAACATGCATTCGGGCCTCCGAGGTATCTGTAAAGAGGTATATCTAGATACTTGCTTGCAGCTCTTGCTGCTGCCATGGATACCGCAAGTATGGCATTTGCTCCGAGTTTGCTTTTATTTTCTGTTCCATCTAATTTACACATTGTTATATCTATAAGTCTTTGATCCAGGCAATTTTTACCCGTGATTTCCTGACCTATTATGTTATTTACGTTGTTGACAGCGGTAAGAACACCTTTGCCGTTATATCTTTTTTTATCATTATCTCTAAGTTCCAAAGCTTCCCTTGTTCCTGTTGAAGCTCCGGAGGGAACAGCGGCTCTACCCATAATCCCTGATTCCAGGAGACATTCGGCTTCTATAGTGGGATTCCCTCTTGAATCGATTATTTCTCTTGCTTTTATATCGACTATTCTCATTGAATTTCTTCCTCCTTAATTTTTACATACGCCCGGAAGGATTCGAACCTTCAACCAGCGGATCCGAAGTCCGCTACTCTGTCCAGTTGAGCTACGGGCGCAATCATATCTATTGTTTTTTAGGTGAAAACCACGTTGATTTTAACAAATTTTCGCCAATCACTCGAATATATTATTACATTTTTGTTTGTCAAGTATAAGTAAGGGCTTGACTATATTATCAATCTGTATAAATTAAATACAGTAGTTGTAATTGTGGTAAGTTTTATTTAAAACGACAAAATAGGAGGAGATAAGTGTCAACTTCGAGAAGAAAGAGAAATTGTTACTTTTGTAAGAGTGATGCTGAGGAAATAGATTATCTAAATGTTGGATTATTGAGTAAATTCGTTACTCCGAGCGGGAAAATTCTTCCCTCACGGATAACACGGGTTTGCCCAAAGCACCAGAGAAAATTAAAAAGAGCTATAATGCAATCGAGAGAAATTGCGTTAATGCCTTATGTGAAGTCTTTAGAGTGGTAGCGAGATATGGAAGTTATACTTAAAGAAGATTATCCGCATCTGGGAAAAAAGGGTCAGGTTGTTAAAGTGGCTGATGGCTATGCACGAAATTATTTAATTCCAAGAAATCTGGCTATAATCAATGTTCCCGGTAATCGATCGGCCGTCAAAGCGGAATTACAATTTGAGGGAATTAGAGAGAAAAAAGGGAAAGCCGCGGCAGAAGAAATCAAAGAGAAAATTGACGGTAAAAGGTTTCACATAAAAGCCAAAGTAGGAAAAGAAGGTAAGTTGTATGGTTCTATAACCAAGCAAGATATTGTTGAACTCTTGGAGAAAGAAGGATATAGTATAGAAAAAAAAATAATGGATATAGAAGATCATATAAAGGAAGCTGGCTTATATGAAATACAGTTAAATCTCTTTAAAGATGTAAAAGCACATATTAATCTTACTGTAGAAGGAGAATCTTCTGAGGAAGAAGAACAATCTCAGAAGAAAGAGTCGGCTGAGCCAAAAGGAGAAGCTTCCGAAAAGCAGAAAAAGTCTTCTAAGAAAGAAAAATCACATAAGACGAAAGAGAAATCTTCTGAGGAGGAAGAGAGTGAAGGAAGTTAAGATCGCCGGTATTGCAATTGATAGGACTTCAAATACTCCGGTGGTTCTTTTAAGGGAAGTTGAGGAAAGAAAAAAAGTTCTTCCTATATGGATAGGACCTGTCGAGGCTGAAGCGATATCTCAAGGATTGAAAAATGAGAAGTTTAATCGCCCCCTCACTCATGATTTGCTGTTAAATGTACTGAAAGGTCTAAAAGTGGATATCTCTAAAGTTGTAGTGTCGGATTTGAAAGATGATACTTATTTCGCGGAGATTTATCTGAAGAAAGATAACGAAATTTTCAAGATAGATTCGAGACCGAGTGATTCACTGGCTTTAGCTTCTAAAAATCATATCCCTATTTATGTTCAGGATGAAGTAATGGAAAAAGGCGGTATAAGACTGGATCTTAATGATAACAAAAGGGTCCAGGATATTAGAAAATATATGGAGGACATTAAGCCGGAAGAATTCGGAAAGTTCAGGATGTGATATTGAAAGTTCTAATACAGAGAGTGCTTTCTGCTTCGGTTCGTTTGATTAAAGAAGGTAAAGTCAAGGAAGAAGCTTCAATTGGTAAGGGGCTTTTGCTTTTTGTTGGAATAGGAAAGGATGACAGTCAGGATACCGTGAATTTTTTGGTAAATAAAATATATAATCTCAGAATTTTTGAGAAAAAAGGAAAATTCGATTTGTCTCTTGCCGATATTAAGGGTGAAGTTCTCGCTGTGCCACAGTTTACTTTATACGGAAATACTGAAAAGGGGAGAAGACCGGAATTTACACAAGCCCAAAAGCCGGAGCTCGCAAAAATTTTGTTTGATTTTTTTTGCGAGAAGACAGGTGATTTTCTTTCATGTAAAAAGGGTTTTTTCGGCGAAAAAATGGAAGTAGAGTTAGTTAATGATGGTCCCGTTACTTTAATGGTGGAAAAATGAAGTCGATGACAGCTTTCGCTTCAGCTATTAAAGAGATTTCCGGATTGACTATCAGGGTTAATATCGCTTCTTATAATAGCAAATTTATAGATATAAACCTTACTTTACCGGAATTTTTATTGCCTTATCAGGTAAATATATACGATAAGATTAAAGATAAAATAGCACGAGGCAGAATAGAAATGCAAGTTTATCTTGAAGATGGTAATTTTGTTGATTCTCCAATATACCAAAAAAATATTGAGAAGGATGTAGAAAGATTGAGAAAAATGAAAAAGAAGTTCGGTCTTAAGGGAGATATCGATGTATCTATTCTTATGAATTTCACGAATTTGGGGGGATATCTCTCAAATTTTGACCTGGAATGGAAAGAAATTGATTCTTTTTTGGATGACCTTCTTTTTGAACTTAATGAAGTTAAACAAAGAGAAGGAAATTTTATAAAAAAAGATCTTGAGAACAAAATAAAAAATTTCGAGGAAATTCTTGATTTTATATTAAGTAAAATAGATACAGATTCAGAAGAGAAAAAAGAAAAAATTATGAAGGAGATTAAGCGTTTAAATGAACTTGACATACAAATCTCCCGGGAAGATATTAATCTTTTTGCTTTTAAGGGTGATATTAATGAAGAATTAGTAAGGCTGAATAGTCATATAGATTATTTTAGAAATCTAATTAAAGAAGATGGTCCTATTGGAAAGAGATTGAAATTTTTATTGCAGGAGATGGCAAGAGAGGCAAACACAATAGGTTCAAAAGCTTA
>CAYRCN010000058.1:0-9663 GCA_964422805.1 uncultured bacterium
TGGGTTAATCCTTTTACGGTATCCGTTGATAATTGGGTTATAAATGATGATTCAGAATGGGCAAATTTCAATTTCGGCCTTGTAAATGACCGGGTGTCGATAAAATGGGTAACGAGTGAGAACACTCGTTATTCACTATCGAGTGTAGAATATCCGGTGGTACAGGAAAATGTGTTTTCACATATCGCGGCGACTTACGACCCTGTAAATAGAGTGGTGCGAATGTATCTTAACGGACAGCAGGTCGTCGTCGACCGGGTTAATGGTGTAACAGGACCATGGCTGTTTAACCAGCTTTTAATCGGAAGAGGTTCGGATGACGGAGAAATGAAATCATTCAACGGCATTATCGATGACGTCCGGATTTATGCAAGTTGTCTCTCAAGCGATGATATTTATGATTTGTATAGCGATGACACCACTCATTATATAGATACTCCTATTTCGTATTTATTATTCCCAAACTATCCCAATCCATTCAATACAACCACCACAATCCGTTATCAATTGCCAGTCACCGGCCATCTTTCAATTTCTGTTTACGACATACTCGGCAGGGAAATAACAACATTAGTAAACGAAACCAAACAAGCAGGGGAACATACGGTTGAATGGAACGGTACTGACAAGGAGGGCAAAAGAGTTTCAAGCGGCACGTATTTCTATCAGATAAGATGGGAAGATGGGGCGGCAAGTTCGAAGAAGATGATATTTTTAAGATAGCCACGAAGGCACAAAGACACAAAGTTTTTTATACTGTTTTTTAAGCTAACAGCCAACGGCTTAGTTATGCCACAGAGATCACAGAGCCCACACAACTCCACGTTCTCAATACACAAGATTTTTATTTTTTTTAAAATTCTCTTTATCCTAGAAATAATAATTCGCTTGACAGAATAAGTAAAAAGAATAACTTACAAACGGACAAAATGAAAAAACACATTTTTTTTATAAAATTTAAGCTGTCAATAGTAATACTTTTAAGTTTGCAAATAAGTTTTTCATTAAACGCTTCCGACAACAATCTTACATTAAACGATTTAGAATATTTTGAGACCCGCGGACTCAACGTACTCGTTTACAGTAACTGGTATAATGAAAACTTCGATGATTCGAAAATAAGCGGAATAGAGATAATTCATCATGGGGTACGGACTGCAACAAACGGAGACGTCCGATTGGAACCGACACCAGAACAGTGGGACCCATTTCCCAATCTAATAGAAAGGAAAATAAACAAAAAAGATAATAGTATAGAAGTTTTATTAAATTATCCCGATTACGATTTTGAATTTAAAATAAAAGCAACCGCGAAAGACGGCGGAATATCTTTGAGCGTTCATCTTGAAAAACCTCTTCCGAAAGAACTTGAAGGGCTTGCCGGATTCAATCTTGAATTTCTTCCATCCGCTTATTTCGAAAAAGCGTATATCATGGACGGAAAAAGTAACACTTTTCCACTCTACCCCACCGGCCCCATGAAGAAAACAAAATCCGGGGAAACAGAACCGGGGCCGATAGCCAGAGGCAAACAACTCACTCTTGCCCCGGAAGACCCCGAAAGACGCGTAACTATAAAAACAAAAGGTAACGAACTTCTACTATACGACGGTCGGAATAAAGCTCAAAACGGTTGGTATGTTCTGCGCAGTCTTATTCCAAAAGGGAAATCCGGTAAAGTAATCGAATGGTTCTTAACCGCTAACACGATTACCTACTGGATACGTGAACCCGTAATCAGTCATTCACAGCTCGGATATCACCCTAATCAAAAAAAGATCGCAGTTTTAGAACTTGATAAAAACGATAAACCGCTGAAAACCGCCAGCTTGCTCAAAATAACAGAAAACGGTGCCTTCATAGAAAAATATAATGATGAAATAAAGGAATGGGGTAAATATTTTCGATATAATTATTTTACCTTCGATTTTACATCTATAAAAGAGGAAGGGTTGTACTTAATAGAATATGGAAATGTACAGACAAAACCCTTTAGAATTGCAAAAGATACTTATAAAAATGCGTGGCACCCAACACTCGATATCTTCTTTCCCGTACAGATGGACCATATGCTCGTAAATGAAGCATATCGCGTCTGGCACGGAGCAGCCCACCTCGACGACGCGCTTCAGGCACCTATAAATCATAAACACTTTGACCTTTATGCGCAGGGACCGACAACAGATACGCCTTATAAACCGGGAGAACATATACCCGGACTAAACATCGGAGGCTGGTTCGACGCGGGCGACTACGATATCAGGACACAAACGCATTATTCCACAGTAACAAATTTAGTTCTAATCTGGGAAAATTTTCATCCTACAAGGGATGAAACTACTATCGACCAGAAAAAACGTTATGTAGACATACACCACCCGGACGGGATACCGGATATACTCCAGCAAATAGAACACGGAACGCTTGCCCTTATCGCCCAGTACAGAGCAGTCGGGCATGCGATTCCGGGCATCATTTCATCCGATTTATCCAGGTACACTCACCTCGGAGACGCGATAACCATGACGGATAATCTTATATATAATCCGGAATTAGATAGTTTTAAATCGAACGGGTTCAAAAGCGGCACTTTCGACGACAGATGGGCGTTTACCAGTAAATCGAGCGCGCTGAACTACGGTTCCGCCGCAGCTCTCTCAGCTGCCTACCGCGCCCTGCGGGGATATAATAATAAACTGGCAGAAGAATGCCTTACAACAGCTAAAAAAGTTTGGGACGAAGAACACAGCCACAAACCTGATACATTTAAGGTAGGCAACACCACAGGGGGACTGCTTCCGGCGGAAGAGTTAAAGTGCGCGGTCGAACTTTTAATAAGTACAAAAAATGATAAATATAAAAAAAGAATAAATGAATTAATCGATGAAATAGACAAGCAATGGCTGATTTTCTCCGTCACTCCTCTCATCCGTGCTATCCCCTACATGGATAAAGCATACGAAGAAGAAATGGGAAACCTGGTAAAGTCTAATATAAAGTTTATAGAAGAACTAGAGAAACAAAATCCTTACGGAATTCCTATTCCCACACAAGGCTGGGGCGGCAGCGGATGGGCTATGTTATTTTCTATCACCAATTATTTTTCGCACAAAGCTTTTCCCGACTTAATCGACCGGGAATATGTTTTAAAAGGATTAAACTTTATTTACGGATGTCACCCGGGTTCCGATATTTCTTTTGTTTCAGGCGTGGGTACCGATTCAAAAATGATTGCTTACGGAAATAACAGAGCGGATTTTTCATTCATCGCAGGCGGCGTAGTTCCGGGAGTTATCATCCTCAAACCCGACTTCCCTGAAAACAAAGAAGACTGGCCTTTTCTATGGGGAGAGAACGAATACGTCATCAGCGGAGGAGCATCGTATATATTTCTCGTAAACGCAGTGAATGATTTACTTAATACACCTGAAGATTAACTTTACCGAAGAAAAACGAAATTAAACCACAAAGTCCACAAAGAACACAAATATTTATTTTTACTGTTTTTTTACAGTCCAACACACCAACACACTAACGCACCAACCAAAATAAAAAAGGGAGATTTCTCTCCCTTTTTTATTTTTAGTCTATGTTTCTAATCTGCTCCGCTAGTAGCGGTTTCTCCGTTTACAGTATAAGTCAGCGCTTTTACGGTACATGCTCCTTCTGTGAAATCCCAGTATTCGTTGCCCAATTCCATACCCGAGACCCAGAGCGTATCACTCCTATTGTATTCATCTTTAATGTAATCTACAAACAGTTTGAAATCTATTTCGGACGGAATCTTTTGTTCACCTGAAATTCTGAATTGATGGTAATCCCATGTACGTTCTTCATATGGAGGATAATGGTACGCATAATCATAAGTGTTTTCTCCATCAATAATTACATCTTGCTCTTCTACACCACCATCATGTGTTGCTCCCCAACCTAACCATATCATAACCTCATCGGTTATGGAACCTTCAACATTAGTTCCTCCCGGCTCCTGCTCTGTCAACCAGAACTCAAAAGCAAGATTCCAGTTATTTCCACTCGCGCCATACACTATATCCATTTCAGCGTTAAACGAATTTATATCTTTAATTTGTATAGGAAAAATTTCGGCTTCCGTTTGTGTACCCCAGGGTTTAGTACCGCATATAACTTCAGGATAATTGGGGTCATTGTCTCCCGTTAAATCCCTGTTCCATTCCCAGCCGTAACTATCATCTGTATACAATATAATTGCCTGATAACAACTATCCAAATTACAGGAATATCCCCAGGCGTTATTTGAAAGTTCAAAAGCTCCTCCACTTAGCTCGATTGTGTCACCGTTCATACTGTCAATTCTTTCTATCTGAGGAGCAGGAGGAATATAAATAGTTGTAGTGGTGGTACCGGGGCCGGTGCTTGTCGCCTTACAAGAGAAAAGAAAAGATAGAGCCATAAGAATAAAGAGCAATGATCGAAAGTAGTATTTTATTTTGTTTTTTAAAGATTCCATAAGACCTCCGTTTATCAAATTAATATAAAAACCAATATTTGTCAAGAGAAGTAACCCAGACCCCCATTTCTTAATTTTTCAAACACAAGATTCTCGCAGTTTTTTTATCTTTACTAAATCCTAAATCCCAAATCCTAAACCCTAAAATTAGTCTTGACAGAGAAATAGATTTTAGTAGTATTAACCGTCGGTTAATATAGCGAATGACTTAACTACTCTTTTAAATTCTGTCGATAAAAAAATTAAAGGAGGCTTTTCAAATGAGCAACAAATTTATCAACAATAGATTTTTACATACAGTAACTTTAGTCATGCTACTGCGTGTAACCGCTCTTGGTCAGACCCAGGACATAGTAAACGGTAATTTAATTCAATTCAACGATAACGGAGCCTGGTGCTGGTATCAGGATGAGCGAGCTGTTATCGACACCATAGGAAGAAATCTGGCCGTCGGTTCCATTGCTTCGGACTCAGGCTGCGGAAATTTTGAGCGTTTCGGAGACATAGAAGCGGTTGTCTTCGACCTTGAATCGATGACGGGTAAAAGAGATATTCTTAGGCAGGGAGGCGGACAATTCTATTGCGACGATCATCACGCCCCCGGCCTTTTAGTACGTCCCGACGGTAAATATACTGCTTTTTACGCGGCACATTTCGGACTGCAGAGCTCCTTTTTTAGAATATATGATGCTGGTACATGGGGAACAGAACACGAATTCAACTGGAACGATTCGATACCCGGCGGTTCGGATTACCAGACCACTTATTCTAACTTATATTATCTCTCTCTCGAGGGCAGAATGTTCAACTTTTCACGCGGCAACGACGGAGGAAGTCCCAATTTCATGTATTCCGATAACGGCGGAGATAGATGGGCATATGGCGGCCAATTAACAGCTGGAATAGGAGTGGGGGGATATACTAAAGGTTATTACAAATACTGGGGAAACGGCGTTGATCGTATTGATTTTATCTGTACGGAAACCCATCCCCGCAACTACAACACCAGTATATATCACGCCTACGTACAAAACGGTAAAGTATTCAACTCTCTCGGCGATGAAGTAGACCCTGATATATATGATAAAACGTTCATTCCAACAACAAATAATTTCACAACCGTTTTTGCGGCAAATACAGAATTAAACGGTTATGCTATGACACATTGCTGGAATATGGATGTACAGACATATGAAGACGGAACAATTGCAACAATAATATCGGCGAGAACAGGCGGCAGTTCGAGTGATCCTGACCATGCCTTCATATACTGCCGTTTCAATGGCTCAGGCTGGACATCAACATATCTGTGCAAAGCAGGTAAGAAAATGTATTTCTCGGAAGAGGATTATACCGGCTTGGCGGCAATACATCCGAGCAACCCCAACATTATTTATGTTTCGACTCCTTATAATCCAAGTAACGATGCAACATTTCTGGGCACCCGCGAAATATTCAAAGGTGTCAGCTCTGACGATGGAGCAACCTGGGATTGGACCGACATCACTGTTAATTCCGAGCGTGATAATTTTCGACCTATAATTCCAAAATGGGACGAAGACAATATTGCATTACTGTGGTTCAGAGGAACTTATTTCAGGGCGCAGGAATACGACGCCGCTATTGTAGGAATTATAGAAAACTCATCGGATTCTACCGTACTTATGAGTTACGTGGATGCTTCAACGGAAAATACATTTTCAGTAGATGGTTCGACTCTGACAACAACAGGCCCGGATGACGATGCGGGTGCTTCGGACAACCAATGGCACATAAGGACTTCTTACGGAAACGGCAACTCTGTACTGACTTCCGCAGAAATCGAATATGAAGACGCACCTGTTATTAAAACGCAGGTAACCGATATCGAAGAAGGGACTTATGACGTCTGGGCAAACTTCTGGGCAAACCCAGACGACGACTGGAGAATCGAAGCAGGATTGAATCCCGATAACATGCAAATATTCAGGCAGATGGCTTGCAAGCAGGTGATGAGTGAAGATCATAATAGCGAATTAGTATTAACTGGTGGGGGCAATACATTTCTTTACCAGGCTTATCTCGGAAGAGTCGTGATTGAAGCTGATGACACCCTGAATGTTTTCATCGACGATGAAGCAATCAAGGTCGGTAGAGCAGGCGTGGAAGTAGGCGATATCTGCCGCACCTGGTATGACGGAATCAGCTATTCTCATCCGGGATCTCATCCTGGAAATATAAGTATAGTTGAATATTATGAATATGAGAAGTCTCCGCTCGGATTCAGCATAAAACAAAACTATCCCAACCCGTTTTACTCAATTACGAATATCAGCTACACTCTTTCTGAAGCTGCTCATGTTGAATTGTTCGTTTATAACATGCTGGGACAAAAAGTCGCAGAATTGGTGAACGGGGGAATGAGTGCAGGACCTCATAGCACCAGATGGAACGCCGAGAATTTATCTTCAGGCATTTATTTCTTGAAAATGACAGTCGGGAAGAATTCAATTACAAAGAAAGCACTGTTAGCAAAATAATAAAACAAGTTTAATAGTCAAATTAAAAAATTGTTAAATAGTAAAACAAAATAAAAACTTTGTGTCAAGGAAGTCGAGCGAGGATTAAGGATTAGATGAGCAAAATCAAAGAAGAGCAAGGATTAATAAAAAAACACTTACCAGTTAATCCATAATCCCTGAATTTCTAACGTGCACTGCTTCTAATCCCAATGGGTGTTCTCTGTGGTAAAAAAGGCGTCAAAGATACACTTGACAGAACGAGGAATTTACATTACCTTGTTAAAAAATTAGCGTCGCAAATAAAACGGGAATATAATTTTAAAATACGGAGTTAATATATGGGTTTTTTAGATGATGATTATCTTTTAGAAAATACAGATGCGAAGGAACTTTACGCGAGGGTAAAAGACTTACCTGTAATAGACCTCCACAGTCACGTCGACTTGGCAGAAATACTTCGCAATAAACCTGCAAAAGATATATGGGAAGCCGAAGGAGCAACGGACCATTACGTCTGGGAATTAATGAGAAGAAGGGGTGTGGATGAAGAAAAAATCACGGGAAAAGCAACAAACAGAGAAAAATGGACCGCTCTTGCCGAGATTTTTCCCGAACTCGGAGGAAATCCCACATACGAGTGGATACATCTCGACTTAAGAAGAAGATTCGGCATACCGGAACTCATATCTAAACAAACGGCTGATGCCATCTGGGAAAAAACCTCCGCACTCTTAGAAGATGAATCCATGACTCCTCAAAATTTACTCAAATATATGAGAATAGAATTGATGTGCACAACCGATGACCCAACTTCCAGTCTGCAATACCATAAACAGGCAAAAAAAGAATTGGAAAAACCAATAATACTCCCTACCTGGCGTCCTGATAAAGCAATGAATATCGAAAATTTTATCTGGAAGGATTTTCTGGAAGAATTAGGTAAGAAAACGGGTGAAGACACAAGTCAATTAGCAGGTCTTTTGTCCGCCTTAGAAAAAAGACATAAATATTTTGCTGAACAGGGTTGTATTTCAAGCGATCACGGTATGGAAAACGTCTATTCTTTTCCGGTATCCGGTAAAATCGCTGCCGATATACACAGGAGAGCATTCAAAGGTGGAAAATTAAAAAAGAAAGAAATAATTGCCTATAAGGCTTTTATGTTCCATGAATTAGGCAAATTGAATAAGAAGAAAAACTGGCTTACCCAACTTCATATAGGCGCTGTAAGAGATTACAGAAACAAATTACTGGGAACCCTCGGTGTCGATTCAGGAGGAGATATATCCACTCAAAATGTCGATTTTGCGGTGGGTTTTAAATACTTCCTGAATGAGTTTGGCGAAGATTTGGATATTGTAATATACTGTCTGGATCCTACTCACTTACCTACTATAACAACAATCGCCAGGGCATATCCCAGGGTAATTATCGGCGCACCCTGGTGGTTTAACGACAGTCCATACGGGATGGAAACGCACTTAAAATATGTCTCTTCGGTCGACCTGATTTCCAACTGCGGAACCATGGTAAGCGATTCTCGAAAACTGTTATCCTACGGATCCAGAACAGAGGTGTTCAGGAGAGTTTTGTGCAATGTTGTGGGCGGAATGGTTCAAAAGGGTCAAATTCCAAGAATAGTAGCACAGGATCTGGTTGAAAATGTATCCTATCACAGAGTTAAAAATCTTGTCGACTCAAAAAGTAAATAAAAATTCAGCAATAAAGAATATTACGGAAACATTTCCGGATGGTCAGTCGGGAATCAAATTAACCGGCTAAGGAGATGATAATATGGATTTATCAAAATATTTCAATCTTAAAGGAAAGGTAGCTGTAATTACAGGCGGCGCTGGAACCCTCTGTTCTGAAATGACAAAAGCAATAGGAAAACACGGAGGAAAAGTTGTTATTCTCGATATTTCTGAAGAAGCAATGGAAGAACTGAGCAATGAGCTAAACAAAAAAGGTATAGAAAACCTCGCCATCAAAACAAATACACTGGATAAAGAAAGTCTAAAGGAAGCCGCGAAGAAGACCATAGAGAAATTCGGTAAGGTCGACATATTGATAAACGGCGCGGGTGGGAATAAAGCAGAAGCCACAACGGGACCAGACAGATCATTCTTCGATCTACCGGAAGAAGCCGTAAAATTCGTATTTAATTTGAATTTTCTTGGAACGTTTTTAACTTCACAGGTCTTCGGAAAATATATTGCGGATAAAGGCGAAGGAACTATTATAAATATATCTTCAATGAACGCTTTTACTCCTTTAACCAACATCCCCGCATATTCTGCGGCTAAAGCGGCAATCAGCAACTTTACCCAGTGGCTAGCTGTACACATTTCGCAGAATTACTCGGATAAAATAAGAGTCAACGCCATAGCGCCTGGATTTTTTCTTACGGGACAAAACCAGTACTTGCTAATGAAAAAAGATAATAAAATGCTGACCGAAAGGGGAAAAACCATCCTAGAACATACACCTATGAAAAGATTCGGAAAGCCTGCCGATCTTATATCCACCATACTGTGGCTAACTTCACCGGGGGCAGAATTTGTTCACGGAGTGGTTATACCGGTAGATGGAGGATTCTCAGCATTCAGCGGGGTTTGAAGCGGCAAAGCCGCTAAAATGTAAAAATTAAATATTAAAATTAAAAATGACAAA
>CAYRCN010000059.1:0-9613 GCA_964422805.1 uncultured bacterium
ATATTCCAGGTGCTGTTTATTTCAATCCCAATTTATTAAGAGTTTCTTATAAGGGCATGCCCGGCGTTTACGTGCCTGAAAAAATCGCGGAATTGCTTTTCAGGAGGGTTGGGCTTGTAGCCGATTATCCGGTTGTTGTTTATTCTGGAGTTGGTGGAGTTAGGGGTTGGGGTGATGGTCTTGAGCAAATGATAGTGGCATATTCTCTTTTAAGGTTTGGGCATAATAAGGTTTATGTTCTGGACGGCGGTCTAAATGATTGGAAAAAAGAAGGTAGAAAGCTTACGAAAGAATTTCCCATTATAGAAGAATCGGATTTTAAAGTTAAAGTGAGGGAGGATTACTGGATTGGATATGAGGATTTTAAGAGGGTTAAGGATGGTGAAGATGTTATTCTGCTTGATGCCCGACCGGCGAGCCTTTATGAGGGTCAGGGACCCTGGATTAAACCCGGACATATACCCGGAGCTATAAATCTTCCGTGGAAAAGCTTAATGGTTGATAGTAATCCTGCTCTTTTAAAAGACGAAGATGAAATTAATATTATTTTAGAAGAAAAAGGAATAGGTGCGGATAGGACTATAATATGTTCCTGCGGTACGGGTAGAGAGGCGACAAATGAGTTTATTATGTTTAAATTTTTGCTTGAATATCCAAACGTAAAGATTTATGAAGGCTCTTTTACCGAATGGTCTTCTTACCCCGAGAACCCTACGGTAACCGGTAAAAATCCACGGTAAAATTAAGGAGGTCTTTTTGATGGAAGAGAGTATTATTGATAGAAATGAAGTTTCCAAGGAGAAGGTAATTGCAATCGGAGCCGAAGTTTATTCAAGGGTTGTAGGTTATTATCGTCCTGTCACCAACTGGAATGATGGGAAGAGAGAGGAATTCAAAGACAGGAAATATCTTTCCTGTGAATGTGAAGAGGTGGCTGAGTAATTTAGAAAATTAATATCTGAGGAAGTATGATCTAAAAGTAGCTCTCGGCGGTCTTGCCGGTTGGAGTTCAAACACCTGCGCCGTTGATTTGTAAAAGAGATATTTATTCTGAAAAACACTCTAAAGTTTCCGTACGTTAAATTTAATTATAATAATATGTGAGTTATCCCACTTTTTGTTTATAATAGATTATTGTTTCCATTGTTGACAAATTTAATAATATATTTAAAATTTGATAAAAGTCTTTAAAGGAATTATTTTTTTATGATTCCTAAAAACCGGAAAGCGATTATTTATAGGAGAAATAAAGGAGGATAGTTGTGAGGCATAAATTTATAATATTTTTAACACTGATTATTTTACTTGAGTTGGCGTGTGGGGCAAAGTCCGAGGCAGATAATTCTACTCAAAAAGATTGGAAGACAAATGTTGCGCTATGGCATGAATACCGTAATAAATTAATATTTACAGCTACCGAAACGACTTCTCGTACCGGGGAAAAAGAGATGAGTCTGATTGCTAATAATAGAGATGCACTTATTTCCATTTTCAAGCGTCTTGAGCTCGATGGTGTGCCTTATATGAATGAAAAAAGGGGAACTATTCTTAGAATGATAGATAAGGCGCCCGGGGGCAACAGAGTCGCCATGTCGGAGAAGCTGGCAACTGATATTTCTGCTTTCTGGGACGAAGTACTTAAATACGCGGAAAAATACGGGGTTAGTTCAGGGGAATAGGTTTAGTAAATATAGAGAAAAAGTTAGTTGTCTATCATTTATAACAAGATTCAAGTCAGTTTCTAAGTTAAATCTAGAAAATTAATTTAAAAATATATGGTAATTTCTCGCCCCCTTGACTCAAATATTTAAATGTCTATAATTGGGTTCGGTAAGTCAAATGCATAATTGCGCATTAATTAAAGGCAGAGAATATGGATAAGGTAAATAGAAGATGAATAAAAGAAAACTTAATGATGGAAAAATCAAAGCAGATTTTTCTTACCAGATTAGTCCCGGAAAGCGTATTATTTTTTCACTTTTTCTATTCTTGATCGCAGCAGGTATTCTTCTGCTCGCGGAAGGATTCCTTCGACTTTTTAACTATGGGGGAAATCTGCATTTATTCATTTCTGCGCCCGAGGAGGTCTCTAATTACTACCGCTGCAATCCGGATATAGGTAAACGCTATTTCTATCGGCAGTTCACTATCCCGGATCCTCCGAAGGACCTTTTCCTGAAAGAGAAACCAGAAAACGGATATAGGATTTTTGTCCTCGGAGGTTCAACTACCGCCGGATTCCCATACGGCAACAATCTGATGTTCTCCCGGATTCTCTGGCGTAGACTCCAGGATGTATTCCCGGAGAAGCGTATCGAGGTTGTAAATACAGCAATGGCGGCGGTAAATAGCTACACTTTACTTGATTTTACCGATGAAATCTTGGAATATGAACCTGATCTCATACTCATCTACGCTGGACATAATGAATTCTACGGAGCACTTGGAGTTGGTTCATTGGAGTCTATCGGGCATAGCCGCTCTTTTATCAAAATCTATATGAAAATACAGCACCTGCGATTGTTTCGTTTGTTGAGGGAGCTGGTCAATCGTGTTATGTCAGTATTCAAGAAAAATGATGCGTACAATCCGGAAGATATTACCGCAACTTTAATGGAACGGATTGTTTCCGAACAAGTTATTCCTCTGGGAAGCGAATTATATGAACTGGGAAAAAAACAATTTCAAAGTAACCTGGAGGAGATACTGCAGAAAGCCACTCAGGCGAACATACCGGTCGCGCTGAGCGAGCTGGTTAGCAATGTGGAAAATCAATCTCCGTTTCGTTCGGTACAATCAGATACCTTTCCTCCGGCGGAGCAAGTGTATAAGGGAGCTCAGCAAATGGAGGACCGCGGTGATTATGAAAAAGCCAGGCAACTGTATCTGCGAGCAAAAGATCTGGATGCCCTGCGATTTAGAGCAACTGAGGATTTCAATGCGATTATCCATGAACTATCCTTAATATATAATGTTCCGGTAGTACCCATGAGACGAATCTTTGAAAATTATTCGGCCCATGGTATAGTTGGTAATGAATTGATTCTTGAGCACCTTCACCCGAATGTGGATGGCTATTTTCTCATGGCAGACGGATTTTATCGAACTCTGCGAGAAGAAAAGTATATAAGCGCGAAGTGGAATTCGAATCTTATAGAATCTTCTGATGCGTACAAAAAAGATTGGGGAATGACCGCTCTGGATACGGTCTACGGAAATCTCAGTATCCGATGGCTCAAGGGCGGATGGCCGTTCCAGCCGAAAGAGTTACGGAATAGGAGTCTTGAAACCTATACCCCGAAGAATAAGGTGGATTCGGTGGCGCTGGAAGTGTTGGTGAATAAAAAGATAGGTGTGGAAATGGGCCACCTTAAACTGGCTGACTACTACCGGGACAAAAAAGAATATCGGGAGGCTTACAATGAATACCGGGCGCTTATGTATACAATACCCCAAGAGATTATGTTCTACGAAGGCGCTGCTCAGATGCTGTTCAAGTTGAGCAAAGAGCAGGAAGCCATTCCGATTTTGGAGGAATCGCTTCGTTTCAGAAAAAACGACTTTGCTATCAAGCACCTTGCGCGCCTGTATCTGCAGCAGGGAAATGTTGACAAAGCCTTGTTCTATTTGGCGAAAGCGGACCCAAAATTGGCGGAGGATCAGGAATTTCTGAACACGCTTGCGCATGCCTATATTGCCTCCGGACAATTCGACAGGTTCCGTAAGGTGCTGGAACACATTTACTCCCGGAAAACAGGTTCGCTTCAGCCCTTCCATTACCATATAAAATCAGAGACGCGTGGTCTGGCACAGCAATATAATTCCGCCTCTACTGATTTTTTAAAAGAGAGAAATTTAAGCGTTGCTCTCCTCCTGTTAACTCAATCTTTGAGTCTCGAAGAAACGGCATTCGCGAATAATTGGATTGGACAGATATTGCTTGTGAAGAAGGAATTTCATAGAGCTTTGACCTATTTGCAGAAAGCCGAAGCGATGGGATTGAAAGATGCTGATTTGTACTACAACCTGGCCGCGGCTAGCTATTATGCGGATCAGAAAGATAAAGCGGTTCGATATTTAAAAAAGTTAAAACAAATAAAACCAGACCATGCGGATCCCGCAGGCTTGCTGGATAAAATGAATCTAAATGAGTGATTCAATGTATATACTGGGCATTTCAGCGTTTTATCACGATAGCGCTGCTGCCTTGATAAGGGATGGGGCTCTTATCGCTGCGGTTCAGGAGGAACGGTTTACCCGCATAAAACACGATTATCGGTTCCCGAAACATTCCATAGATTATTGTTTGAAGGAGGCGAATATCTCGCCATCGGATTTGAAGTATGTCGCGTTTTACGACAAACCGTTTTTGAAGTTCGAGCGAATTCTCGAGTCGTATTTACACTATGCTCCGAGAGGAATTAATTCCTTCATTAAAGCCATGCCTTTATGGATTAAGAAGAAAATCTGGATAAAAAGCCTGATTCGGGAAGCTCTTCCCGGTTTCGGCGGAGAAATCCTTTTCCCTGAGCATCATCGGTCTCACGCAGCCTCGGCATTCTTTCCGTCTCCTTTTTTCGATGCCGCCATTATAACCACGGACGGAGTCGGCGAATGGACTACGACCAGCGTTGGTTTTGGAAGCGGGAATTCAATCACACTATTGCAGGAAATCAAGTTTCCTCATTCTCTTGGTATGCTGTATTCAGCATTTACCTACTACGCCGGTTTCAAGGTAAATTCGGGAGAATACAAAGTAATGGGGTTGGCACCGTACGGTGAGCCAAAGTATGTCCAGACTATTCTGGATAACCTTATTGATGTAAAACAGGACGGATCGTTCCGGCTAAACCTTGAATATTTTAATTTTCCTGTGGGGCTTACTATGACGAATCGAAAATTTCACCGTCTGTTTGGTGGTCCTCCTCGCGAGCCGGAAAGCCTTATTTCCCGGAAAGAAATGGATATCGCTCGATCGGTGCAGGAAGTAACCGAACTTATTTTAGAACGGATGAGCCTCCATGCAAAAGAAGAAACAGGAGCCGATTATTTAGTACTGGCGGGAGGAGTGGCATTGAACTGTGTGGCGAACGGAAAGTTGCTGAGGAATAACAATTATAAGGACATTTGGGTTCAGCCGGCTGCCGGAGACGCTGGCGGTGCACTGGGTGCTGCGTTTTCGGTTTTCTACGAATACCTATCAAATCCACGCACAGTTGAGCACGGACGTGATACCCAGCAAGGTTCTTATCTCGGTCCCCAATACAGTGATTCGGAGATAAGTGAATTTTTAGATAGTTACAATATTCCTTTTCACCATCTGTCGGATGCTGAATTAATTAAAAAGGCAGCGGCATTACTTGCAGAAGGAAAAGTAGTAGGCTGGTTCCAGGGACGGATGGAATTCGGTCCGCGGGCATTGGGTGCCCGGAGTATCCTTGCGGATCCGCGTTTTCCGGGAATGCAGAAGAAGATGAATCTAAAGATTAAATTTCGTGAATCGTTCCGTCCATTTGCACCATCGGTACTACTGGAAGCTGTGAAAGAATACTTTAAGTTTGACCGCCCGAGTCCGTACATGCTTTTTGTTGCCGAGGTTACCGAGAACAAACGTCGTGTTATGAGCCAGGAAGAGCTGGAACTATTCGGTATAGACAAGCTAAATGTCGTACGTTCGGAAATTCCGGCAGTAACGCATGTTGATTACTCCGCGCGTCTCCAGACTGTTGACGGGCAAACTAATTCAAGATACCGTGTGCTGTTGAAGGAATTTGCCTCACAGACCGGTTGCCCTGTCCTTGTGAATACATCTTTCAACGTCAGAGGAGAACCCATTGTTTGCACACCGCTGGATGCATATAAGTGTTTTATGCGAACCGAGATGGATTATCTTGTTATGGAGAACTATCTGCTTAATAAGAAAGAACAGCCGGATACTATTGCTGGTATCTCCTGGAAAGAAGGTTTCATGAAGGGTCGGTTTACCCCGGAGGAGCCCGCAGCGATGGATGAATATAAATTCAAGGACCGCAAAGAATGGCGAAAATTCGGTATTGGACTTTCAATTATTCTGATGATTCTCGGGACCATTCAATGGATAGTAGGGAAATCTATGTTTCCTATAGTTTATCTTACAGCTGGTATTGTTTTTGTGTCGGCGTTGCTTTTTCCGGTGATTTTAAAACCACTATTCATTATATTCAGTTACATAGGATTCGCTTTGGGTTGGTTGATGACCCGGGTTATTCTCTCGGGGTTCTTCTTCCTGGTGTTTACCCCGGTCGGTCTTTTCTCACGGTTATTGAGAAAACGGTATCTGCAGATGGGGTTTAGAACGAATGAGACTACTTACTGGGAAACTCACCGGGAGCAAACCGCTTCAAAAGAACATTTTGAAAAACAATATTAACAAAAGGAGTTTTTATCATATGTATGCCCAACATAACAACAAAAGAGGACGGGTATTCCATGTCTAAAATGTCCATATTGTTGGAGTTCTGGGAGTTTTTACGTGCCCGGAAAAAGTGGATTCTTGCGCTGATCACTTTCTTTCTTTTGTTACTCGGTATCCTGATTGTGTTTACGGAAGGATCGGCATTGGCTCCGTTTATTTACACACTCTTCTAGTGGTTTCCGAGGCCGGTAAAAGCCGGATACAGCACACTAACTCCCTGTGTGAAGCCGGAAGGAGCCCTCGATTTTTTTCTACCCGTAAGAAAAGGACTCAGCCTTGCCGACTGAAAAGAAATCTTGATTTTCTGGTGTTTTTCTTTATACTTATATACACTTATAGTGGCTGCTTCTGTGGTATGTGTAAGAATTTGTTGAGTATTTTAATCTAAAAAAGGAGGTAATTCATGGAAAAGAGTTTCTTTGCCAGAGCAGTTATTTTTGTTTGCCTTATTATGGTGTTGTTATCGACAGATTTGTTTGCGGGTTCTCGAGACCACGACGGCGGATTTTTTCTCAGATTATCAGCCGGAACCGGCTACGCTCAGTCAGAATTTGCTGATCCTGCGGCTCTTAAGCTTTACGGTGTCAGCGGTGATATGAATATTGCTGTTGGAATGGGAGTAATGCCGAACCTGGCCTTGCATGCAACGTTGTTCGGATGGTCTTTATCTGACCCGGCTGCTGAAGTTGGCGGGTCTTCCGGAGATTTTCCGGGAGATGCCACGCTTGGTTCTTTTGGAATTGGATTTACTTATTACCTTATGCCGGTTAACATGTATCTTTCTGGAAGTGTAGGTTTTTCAGCGTTGCAAGTGGAGATACTGGGGGCGATTACCGGAGAGACGGATCTCGGTCCTGCTTTCGATGTGACTTTAGGAAAAGAATGGTGGGTTGGTGGTAGTTGGGGTCTTGGCGTCGCCGGCGGATTTGGTTATCACTCTGTGCCTGATAAAGACGTTGATGAAAATTGGAGTGGATACAGTCTGGGTGTTAGATTTACGGCAACGCTTAACTGAATACTCGTTCTATCTTAAGAAATAAAATAGAAAAGGGTTTAGGGTAATCGCCCTTGACCCCTTGAATTCTCGATTCTTTTGTTGTATTCATCCTTTTTTAAAACCACAATTTAATTGGTTTTTTTCACTTCTTTTTTATGTTTTTAGTCTGGCGATATTTTAAAGTTATATTATCTTGAATTATGAAGATAGTAATCGATGAAAATGTGTTATTTGGTAAAGAAACATTCTCTTTAGTCGGAGAGGTTACTTCTGTCCCGGGCAGGTCGATAACTCCCGGGGTAATTAAAGATGCCGATATCCTTGTAGTACGCTCTGTTACGAAAGTAGATGAAGAACTAATAAAAAGCAGTAATGTTAAATTTGTGGGTTCTGCAACTGCGGGTATAGACCATGTGGACATCGAATATTTAAAGAGCAGAGATATATGTTTTTCAAGTGCTCCGGGCAGCAATTCGAATTCGGTAGCCGAATATGTTATTGCGGGTTTGTTACTGCTCGATAGAGAGGGGAAAATTTCTCTTGAAGAAATAAGTCTTGGTGTTGTCGGAGTCGGAAACGTAGGTAGTAAAGTCGTAAAAAAAGCGGAAGGATTGGGGATTAAGATTTTACAGAACGACCCTCCCCGTTTCAGAGAAACAAAGGATAGTATTTTTCGGGAACTGGATGAGTTGATGGATTGTGATGTTATAACTCTTCACGTCCCCTTATCTTATTCCGGTGAAGATAAAACCTTTAATTTGTTCGATGAGAAGAGAACAAATAAGATGAAAAGGGGAAGTGTTCTTATCAATACTTCCAGGGGGAAAGTTGTAGAAGAGGCTGCTTTAAAAGCCTCTTTGAAGAAAGGTCATTTGTCCGGAGCTATATTAGACGTTTGGGAAAAAGAACCTGACGTAGATAAGGAGTTACTTGGATTAGTTGATATCGGAACTTCTCATATCGCGGGTTACTCGTATGACGGGAAAGTTAAAGGTACGAGGATGGTTTTCGATGCTATTTGTGAATTTTTTTCAATAGATAAGGAATGGAAGGTGAAGCTTCCTCTTCCCGAAGTTCCATATATAGAAGTTGCTTTTAATGAAAATGAAAGCTTCGCAGAAATTATATCCGATGTTGTTTCCAGGGTATATGATATTAAGAAAGATGACAATAAACTCAGGAAAATATTAAATCTTGAGGGAAAAGAAAAAAGGGATTTCTTTGACGGCTTGAGGGCGAATTATTGGAGAAGAAGGGAATTCTTTAACACCAGTCTCGAATTAAATACAGAAAACGAACGCCTAAAGAATAGTTTCAGGGCTTTAGGTTTTAATGTTGTGGATTGATTGGATTATATTAATTATAAAAAATATGGAGGGCTGGACTTGCCCTCCATATTTATTCTGATTTCAAGTAAGGCTATTTTAATATCGAGAGTTTTATTCTGTTGCCATTTTCCTTTTCGACAATGAAGTAAATACCGCCTTCAACTTCTTTGCCTTCTCCATCTTTTAAATCCCAGGAATTGGTGTTTAATATTTTTATAGCTCTTCCTGTTACATCGTAAACTGTAGCACCTGCCGAACAGACTTCTACTGTACTGCCCGCCGGTACAATCTGACTTCTGATTTTTTTCTTGATTATATCCGTATCCTCAGAAATACCGCTATACCAGGGAGCGTCAAACCATAAGTTGCCAAGGGAGTCATTAAATACAACTGCTCCTCCGCCTCCGGGTGCTCCTGGAGAATATATAAGCTCCGGGACTGACCTGTTTGCTCCTGTACCTACAGAAGCAGTTCCCTGCCAATTCGTAGGCTCATCTTCTGAGGACCAGCACCATAAATTCTCGAAAGATGGAGCAGAGGATGTAAAACAGTAAGTGACATCCATCCACTGGTTAGGGGCAACCTCATAACCTCTGAGGTCGCAGAGTACCGGTGAATAGCTTTCATCTGCAAGTGTGTCGGGGACACTGTCCCAATCGGCTCCTCCGTTTTGCGAATGCAGATAGAGTAAATCATAATTTCCGGTGATTGAATCCTCCTGGGAATAGAAGGCATAAACTAACTGCGTGGTATCGGGCAGTGTTGTGGTAGCTCCTATCCTCGGATATTTAATTTGTCCGTTGCTGTTCGTATTGACTTCAAGGATATTTATTA
>CAYRCN010000060.1:0-9601 GCA_964422805.1 uncultured bacterium
ATATGGATAGCAGCGATGAAAATCTTCGGGCCCTTAAAGAAGAATATAATTTAGAGACTGTAGCGGGAGAAGGCGATGAGCTGTCCCATATAATGAACTTGATGTTATGGGTTAACGAAAATTTAGAACACGATGGTAGTTCTGAAAGTCCTTATCCGCCGAACGCATCAAATATAATAGAAACTTGCTGGAATGAGGATAGGGGAGTGAACTGCAGAATGCTGGCAATCGTACTTAATGATTTTTATTTGTCTTTGGGATTTAAATCGAGATTAGTTACCTGTAAGCCTCACGAAAGTGATTTTAACGATTGTCATGTTATAAATATTGTGTATTCTACTCAGTTTGATAAGTGGATAATGATGGATCCTTCTTTTGCCGGCTATTTTAAAGACGGAAGCGATACTTTTCTTGACCTTTTTGAAGTCAGAGAGAAATTAATCGATGACGACTTATTGGTTTTTAGCATTCATTTAAATCATAACGGGGGTAGATATACAGAGCAAGCATATAGAACCTATCTTGCAAAGAATCTATTTCGCTTTTCATGTCCGATTGAAAGCGCGTTTAATTATGAGGCGCAGCCCTATAGCAGTTTAGAATATATTGAGTTGATTCCTTTGAATTATTCTTCACCCGGGCAAGATCGTTACACGTATACAAGAAATCCGTACATCTTCTGGGCAGAGCCATAGGTGTTTTTGTCCCATTTAAATCGTTAATAGTTAGGTCTTTTTTATTTAGTAACGAGAGAATAAAGTAGAGCGCTGCCGAGTGGTAAGGCGTCTTCATCGATATTAAACCCCGCAGTGTGGAGCTTGGAATGTATACCTTTCCTCTTGTTTGCTCCTCCCATGAATACAAAAGTGCCGGGAACTTCCTGCAGGTAATAGGCAAAATCTTCTCCTCCCATAATCGGACTTTCCATGAATTCTATGTTTTTAAACAACCCTTTTGCGATTTTAACTAATTTTTCGGTTTTTGCAGGGTCGTTTTTTAAAATTGGATATCCTCTTTGATATGCAAGTTCATAATCTATGTTGTAAGAAACCTTAAGGGCTTTGAGAATGTTTCCTATCCATTCGGGAGCTTTTTGCCATAATTCTTTTTCTATCGTTCGTACCGTCCCCAGCATTTTAACTTCCTCAGGTATTATATTGAATGCTGTTCCTCCGTTTATTGTACAGATAGAAATAACAAAGGGGCTTTTCGGGTCGGCTTTTCTGGAAACGAGACTTTGTGTCTGATTTATAAATAAAGCAGAAGCATAGATTGGGTCTATCGTTTTGTGTGGTTCAGCAGCATGTCCTCCTTTGCCTTTTATGGTTATTTCCATTTCATCCGCGGCTGCCAGCATAACTCCGGATTTTAAGGTCATAGTTCCGACTTCTGACTCCGGTTCGATATGTATCGCGTAAATTTCCGATATACCTTTTAAGGCACCCTCCGCAATCATTCCCTTTGCTCCTCCGGGGATTTTTTCTTCAGAGGGTTGAAAGATTAATCTTACAGGTGGAGGATTTTTCTCCTCGGATAGAAGTTTCGCTGTTCCAAGGAGCATTGCCATATGTGTATCGTGTCCGCAGGCATGCATGTAGCCTTCATTTTGAGATTTGTAGGGCAGAGAGTTTTCTTCCTTAATAGGAAGAGCATCCATGTCGGCACGCAAAGCTATGCGCTTTTTACCTTTACTGATATCCGCTATAAGCCCTTTTTTATTTAAAGTTATCACTTTAAGCCCCAGGACTTTTAACTCTTTTTTAATAAAATCATGCGTCCAGTTTTCTTTGAACGCGGGTTCGGGATGCTTATGTAGTTCACGTCTCGTATTTATTATATATTTTTTAATTGAGTTTGCTTTTTTGAGCGCGTTTTTCATTAATGTAATTTATTAAAAAATATACTTAAATCAAGTGCACTATAAAGTAAATAAAGTTTCAGTTTAGGTCGAGCTTTTTTTCCGGAACGGGGGTATAAATTTGCCTTCGTTTTTAGCTTTCTTCATAAAATAAGCGCCGATACAAACAGATAATATTATTGCTATTATTGAGGACTCAAGACCATTCTGACTGCCCGCTATGATTTCCGGTCCCGAAACTTGTACCTTTAGTAAACTTTCCATATCTTCTATTTTTAGCAGAATGCCGTTTTGAATAAAATTATACATGAAGTGGAATCCGAATATCATCCAGACACTGCGGGTTCTTATATAAAGAGCTGAAAAGAGTATTGCACCTACTATTGTGATTGCAATTGCACCCCATATAGAATAATTCGGAAACAGTAAATGCTTAAATCCAAAGACGATTCCTGTAAGAATGATGGAAAATACACTTCCCAGATGCCGCTCGGTAATTCTGAAAATTATTGCAAAATATACTATATCCTGAAGAAAAGCGAAAAAAAATGCAAATATAAAACTTTCAAAAAGATTTGGTGAACTGTTGACCCCTTCCACAGAGACATATCCAAATAAATATAATAAAGAAAACGTAACGGTAATAATAGATAATCCTATGATACAGCCAATAGAGAAATCCTTTATCGTTTTCTTATCAAAAGAAATTTCAACCGCTTTCCGTTTTTCGAAGATTCTCACGAAATATAGATAAATAAAATAAACAGAAAGCATGCGTACAAGGAAAACCAAGGAAGATGCAATAAAATTGTTGTCGACGTTTAAGGCTGATATGGCAAGCTGCGTTAGACTTCTTAAAATAAAAGTAAGTACATTTACCAAAGCCACACCTATTATTATTTGCAATACGGGGAAGTTTATTATCTTAAAGAGAATTGCTTTAATCGATTTCTTCTCCCGGTTGTTTTTTGTCTGGTCTATTTGTTTCTTCATGAATTTACTATAATAAGTTTTGTTAGACATTCAAGGGACTAAAATTTGATGAAAGGTAATAAAACACGCAGATTTATTGAGGTTTGAAGCGTTATTATGAAATTATTAAAAATCATAATAATAAGGGGAAGGGGGTTTCCTTTAAGCGAAAATCATAAATCTGCGTGCTTTAAAGGAGTAGCTCCTATTCAATGGATATCTTTACTTTTTCATGTTCATCGTCAACCTCTACGAGGGTAAAGCTTCCTTCGACTTTTTGTATTTGTTTAATCGCTTTCCTGATGAATATTTTGGTCTCTTCGATATCTTCGGCATTTTCACCTACTTCAGGTAAAAGGAAAGGCAATATCTTTACCAGGGTTAAAGGCAACCGTATATTTACGTTTTCTTTTTCATTTTCGCTTTGAACATTTATATGCAGGCTCTTCGGAGTGCCGGTTTTGCTTACTATATCTTTACTGTCTTTTACCCAGAAGCGAACAACTTCTTCTCCCTCCGTGATTTCAATAACCGGTTCGTTGCCTATTTCTGCTTCCTGTAAGATCTTAAGAATGCTATCCGGCAGAATTTTTTTGTCGTCTATATCTATATCCCAATCTTCATCACAGCTTTTCGCAAACTCGATAGATTCTTCGATCAAAGTTTTCGGTACGTTAATCCTGATCTTTTCTCCGTCTTTCTCCGTGACTTCTAAGACCAGAAAAGGCATGGCTAAATTTAACAAAATAAATAAATTCATAACTCCTCCTTTTTTATATTGTACTAATATAATAATACAAAATTCAAATTTGTCAAGGGGTGTTTAAAAATTTTTTTTAATCACTGATTGCACGGAGGTTTTTTTGTGGTTCTTTAATGTTTATCTATGCCGCTGGAGTTCTTGACATGGTATTTTAATTGTATAAATTAAAAATGTAAGTAAATTATGAAATAAAGGAGTGGTATAATGATTAAATGTCCAAAATGTGATAAGCCTCTAAACGGTTTTAAGTTATTGTTTAAGTCGAATTATTCTAAAATTGAGTGTGGCAATTGTGGCAGCAAATGGAATCTGAAGGTAAGTAAGAATAAATTTTATAGAATTTTTGGTGGGGTTTTTGGGGCGTTGTCTGCCGTGGTTCTTGCTGTGATAATAATTTTTTTTGGCTTGTTGTGGTTGGGGCTTATTGCTGCGGTAATTCTTTGTGGGATTGGGTTTTTAATTATTCGTAATTTTGTTGAAAGGTTTATAGAAATTGTTAAATATTAGTTATAGCTAATATTTGCAATCTTATTGATATTTTGAATTTGTTTTCCGTTTTTATCGGGAAAAATCATTGAGATAATAAATTTTTATAATTTTTTTGGTACGTAACTGGTTTTTCCTTTAAGATATAGTTCTTGACATGATTGTTTAATTATGTAAATTAGAAGTATAGTAAAAGGAATAAGAATATTTAATAAAAAGAGGTATTGTTTTAGTTTTTTTGATGTCAGTAAGGAGGTTTTTATGAAAAGTAAGTCGACTTTAATTGTATTGTTTCTTTTTTTAGGAGTTTACCTTTTCGGCCAATCGCGGCCGTTCCCTCAGAATGTGGATTACCCGTACGGTTATCAAACATCGCAAATTTCTGCAAATAATGTACTGAATGCATACAACAGATGGAAAAGTGAGTTTATAGTAGAATGTAACGGGATGTATCGTGTTCGCACGGATGATGAGAATGAGACCAGGTCGGAAGGTATGGGCTATGGTATGTTGTTGAGCGCGTATTTTGGAGATAAAGGAGTTTTTGACAGCCTTTTTGCATTTTATAAAAGTAAAAGGACAAGCCAAGCGCTAAATCTTATGGCCTGGCAGGTGACCTGTGCAGGTTTTATAGATCGGGGAAGCGCTACCGATGGTGACCTCGATGTGGCTTTTGCTTTGATTGTCGCTCATTACCAGTGGGGAGAAGACTATCTTGAGGAAGCGGACAGTATACTCTCAATTCTTCAGGAGCATTATTTTGTTACCTGCGGTTCGGGTATTTACACGTTAGAACCGGGTTACAGTAATGGTTACTGGGGTGGTTGTGCTCTAACGGATATTTCATATTACACTCCTGCATACTTTAAAGTATTCGCGTATGAAACGGGAGAGGGTTTCTGGGATGATGTCGCGGATGATGCTTATACAATATTGTACAACGGTGCCGACGCTACTACAGGATTGGTTCGGGATTGGCAATCGTATGATGGGGGGGATCCACCTTCGGGATGGACGGACTATTATCGCTATGATGCTTGCAGAGTTCCATGGCGGATGGCTCTGGATTACATATGGAATGGCGATATAGATGCCCGCGACTGGTGTGTTAAAATATCAAACTTCGCTAATGGTATAGGAGCAAGTGGTATAAGAGATGGATATGAACTAGATGGAACTGTCGTTGGAACATATAACAATAGTTCTTTTGTGGGGGGATTTGCGGTTGGGGGGATGAGTCACAGTCAGGCTATGGTCGATAACTTCTCTTCAAGATTATTGACCCTGGATGGTGTGGGATGGGATGACACGTATTATAATTTTTCCCTTCGATGTTTGTACATGCTTGTGTTGACAGGTAATTTCTGGGACCCCCTGTCGCCCACCGGCATCGAAGAAACAGATTCTTTACAGGAAGGATTTTGCTTAAAACAAAACTACCCAAATCCTTTTCATGCGACAACTACCATCGAGTATTCTATAACAGAAGCGAGTCACGTGTGTTTAAAAATTTATGATAGTTCGGGGCGTCATATAAAAACATTGGTGGATAAGAAAATACCTGCAGGAAAATATGCTGCTCGTTTAGAAGCGGGTGATTTATTGCCGGGAGTTTATTTCTATCAGTTGAATACAGGTGACGATTGTATTAAAAAGAGAATGATATTAATTAAATAAGCTTCGTGTACGGAGGGAATTTTTTATGAGAAGAAGAGATGTTTTAATTGTATTGTTTCTTTTTTCAGGAGCTGGTCTCTTAGGTCAGAAAAGACTATTTCCTCAAAATGTGAATTACCCTTACGGTTATAAAACCTCGGTAATTTCCGCGGTAGATGTACAGATTCCTTACGAAAGATGGAAAAATTTATATCTTAAAAGATGTAATGGTATGTATCGTGTTTGCATAGGAGATACTGCTATAACCATTTCGGAAGGTATGGGTTATGGGATGTTATTAACAGCATATTTCGGGGAGAAAAAATGGTTTGACAGGCTTTTTGAATTTTATAAAACTAAAAGAACGGACAAAGCGTATAATCTAATGGGTTGGAGAGTAACCTGTGATAGTATTATCGATCCCGGAAGCGCTACTGACGGGGATTTGGATGTTGCATTCGCTCTTATTGTTGCTCATTATCAATGGGGAGAAGATTACCTTAAAGAGGCAAAAGATATAATTTCGAGCCTTAAAGAACATTATTTTGTTAATTGTGAGGATATTTACACGATGAGGCCGGGAGGGCATTGGGGCGGTTGTGATATAACGGATATATCATATTACTCGCCGGCTTACTTTCGAGTGTTCGCGGAAGAAACCGATGATGCATTCTGGAACACAGTGGCAGACGATGCTTATACGATCTTGTACAACGGAGCCAATGAAAATACGGGATTGGTTCCCGACTGGCAATCTTATGATGGTATTCCCGGAGGAACTTCAGATTCGGATTGGGAATGGATAGATTATTATCGCTATGATGCCTGCAGGGTTCCCTGGAGAATGGTTCTGGATTACATATGGAATGGCGATATAGATGCCCGCGACTGGTGTGTTAAAATATCAAACTTTGCTGATTCTATCGGAGCAGCCAATATAATTGATGGATATGAGTTGGATGGGAGTCCCCATAAAGATGCACAATGGAATAATACTCCTTTTGTGGGGGGATTCGCGGTTGGTGGGATGAGTTACAGTCAGGCTATGGTCGATTCTTTTGCCTTAAGATTATTATATCTTGATGGTACGGGAGAAGATAATCAATATTTTAATCTTTCGCTTCGGTGTTTGTACGAACTTGTTTTAACAGGAAATTTCTGGAAACCTGGTGCTGCGAATCCCGATATAAAGTGATTAATGTTATAGGTCATTAAATACTCCTGATATTTAAAACTTACGTTAAAACGTAGAAGGTAAAGATGAATAAAAAGAATACGGTTACGAAAAATTGGTTTAAAGATTGGTCTAATGAATACGATAATACCTTGGGAAAAGTTAAACGCCATCATAAATTACTGGATTTGGTCGTCGAATCATCCGGAGTAAAAGGTGGAGATATAGTACTCGATATAGGTTGCGGAACAGGGTTGTTGTCATTGAAATTTTTAAATAAAGCAGATTGCATTATATACGGGATAGATAATTCCCCGGAAATGCTCGAAATATTTAAAAGAAAAATAGATAAGTTTTGTCTTTCCGGAAAAATTTTCTGTAAAATCGGAGATGCCGAAAATCTTGATTTCGAAAAGAACTTTTTTGATATAATCGCATCAACGGTTACACTTCATCACGTGAAAAACAAATACCCGGCGATAAAGAAGATTTATAAGCTTTTAAAAGCTGGCGGAAAATTTATTATCGGAGATATTGATGTAGATACCACCGGGGATTTACGGGATCCAAAACGTTTGTTAAGAATAATAGATTTTTTAAAAGAAGAATTCGTTCTCGCGTTGGAAGAAGGTGGCGTTACAGCCTTCAGCAGAATGTACGATAACGGAAAGAAACACATCTTGAATGATGGTGAATTCTGTGTAAGTTTTAAACAATGGAAAGAAATCTGCAAAAAGGCCGGATTTAAAAAGATCACAATAAAGCCTCTACCAAAGTTTAAATGGTTTAAGGTTTTGATTGCGGTCAGGTAGTACCTTGTTGTAGCTCGTTGTGACCACCCTGGCTATCTTTGTGGACGAGTTCAAACATTAATTGTTCTACGTAAATTAAATATTAAAAATCAAAAAGCAAAATGACAGATTAAATTGCAAAATCATCTCTTCACTTAGCTTTTAGCTAAATAACAAAAAAAATCCTTTTAATCTGCGTCCTATTATTAGAGTTGGATAGGGTCGTGTTATTCGAAGAGATATGCAAGCAGGCATATACCTATGAAACAAATAATCGTTGGTATTATTCCGAAAACGGGCAGGAATAGAAAGGAAAACAGTAGCGCTCCGACGCCTCCGCCGATAAGATCAAAAGCATAAACAGAAGGTGCTGCGCTGTATTTTGCTCCTTTTTTTTCGAGAATTATTCCGGCATTGGTATAAGTCCATCCCACAACAGCACCGCAAATGAAGCTTATAAAAGGAATGAGTGAAAATGCCCAGAAGATAGGATTCTCCATACTTATTATTAGAAACTGAATAAATAGTAATATCGCCAGCGTAAAAAAGGGAACTTTTAAGTTTTTTTGCGGTTTTGTTTTCTCGGTGATGTATGTTCCCGTTCCGACTCCGAACATAAATATACCGGTTATAAGTCCTACAAGATGATATACGTTTCCGTATATTATCTGAAGGCTTACGATGCAGCAGTAAGAAATCACAATAGATATCCCCCCTATAAGAGATATTCTAAATCCGGTTTTCCGAAAGATTATCGGTACAGGAAGAAGTAAAAAGATAAGAAAAACCGGAATATTAAAGATGGGTTTTAAAAATCTGATTGCCTGATTATTTTTTTCCATGTAGTGGAGTAGCGCAAGAATAAAGGCTCTTGGTTTTTTGTCACTATTGAAACCTATAAAGTTGTTATTTAACTCTTTTTCGAATTCTTTAATTCTAAAAGCAGGTAATTGGGATTGTATAATGTATTCGTCTAAATATTGAAGATTTAGCTTTTTTATTTCTCTCTTAATTCTTTCTTCTTCGTAGGCAATAGGGGAGTTTGAGAAAATATATCTTGCAGTATAGCCTGGTATTACAAGATAATTGGTAAAGTTGAATTTGTATGTCCAGAAAATAAGGGAATTATAGTCAAGTGTGGTTTTATTTAAGTAATCTTCACCCGAAGAAATTGAGAAGGAAACTATGCCTTCATTATTTATTTTTTCGCGTAGAAGTTTACTGAATTCCAGAGTATAAAAACGGTTGCTTGAAATTGAAAGAGGATCTCCTATTCCGACAAATATAGCGTCAAACTCTCTCTCTGTTCTTTTGAGAAAAAGTCTTGGATCAGAAGCTATATAACTTATTTTTTTTAATGATTCGCTATCGATGTGCTGTTCTAACATTTTTTGAACTCTGGCATCGGTGTGCACTATTGTGAGATTTTTATATTTGGAAAGTTCCTTTATTAATCCGGGATCCGCCAGTCCCAAATAGAGTATTTCTTTTTCTTGGTGGGGGGAAAGTAGCAGTGGTATGTGAATATATTCGGAAGTTATTTTGTCAGGGTATGTATATGATAAGGTTCCATTTGAAAAAAAGGAGAACTGTCCATCCTTTTTGATTTCCGTGTATCTACCGTATTTCGTTTCTATGATATTCTCGACTGTAAAGCCGGTGTATAGTTTTTCGTATGTTTTTTTTATTGAGTTTTTAATACCGGGGAAAAATAAGACGCCAAGAAAAATTAAAGCTAAAGGTATAAATTTTTTACCTTTTAATATTACTACCGGCATAATAAAAAGAACACTTAGCAAAAGAGGTTTTCTTGCGGGAGAAAGAAAAGAAACAAATATATAAGAAAAGAAAATTCCGCCTAAAAGGTCTCCAATAGAGTCAACAATGTATGGTCTTGTTAT
>CAYRCN010000061.1:0-9381 GCA_964422805.1 uncultured bacterium
TCTTGAAAATTGGGAGTGGGACAGACTCTGTGCTATGGATAGAGCCATTCTTGGAATAGCCGTATTGGAACTGCTTTACCTGCCTGACATCCCGGCAAGAGTAGTCATTAATGAGGCAATTGAAATAGCAAAGGAGTTCTCAACTGAAAAATCGGGGATCTTTGTCAATGGCATACTTGATTCAGTGGCGAGAGAAAAAGGACTTTTATGATATATGCGGTAATTTCCGATATACACGGAAATTTAGAAGCACTTCAAACTGTCTTAGAATATATTAAATCTTACAAAAAAAATATAGATAAAATTATATGCCTTGGAGATATCGTCGGTTACGGGGCAGATCCGGAGGAATGTATCAGTATAACCAGGGAAGTTGCCGATGTTATTCTTGCCGGCAACCACGATTTTGCGGTTTGCGAACAAACAAGTATAGAAAATTTTAATTATTATGCAAAAGCAGCAGTATTGTGGAGCAGAGACGCCCTGAATAAAGAAGGAATTAATTTCCTTAAAGGGTTACCTCTCAAGTATCAAGAAAAGGGGGCTGATTATGTTCATGCTTCCCTGCACCGACCGGAGTCCTGGAGATATCTTTCCGGGACTCCCGATACACAAATAGATTTTCAGATTATGGAACAGAAGGTCCTTTTTGTTGGCCATACTCACGTCCCGGTAATTTTTGAAAACGCCGAAATGGAGACAAAAAAACTAAACTCTCCCGAGTTATCTTTAAATCCCGACAAGAAATATATCATAAATCCCGGTAGCGTGGGTCAACCGAGGGACCGGGACCCAAGAGCCTCTTTCTCTATATTTGACTTAGAGAAAAATTTTATTGAAACCATTCGCGTTGAATATGATATTAAAGGAGCACAGAGAAAAATCCTGGATGCCGGCCTCCCTGAAGTCTTAGCTACTCGTTTAAGTTACGGAGGATAGTAGTAAGTATAATTTTCGTATTAATACCGTTATCTCTTCTGTAAAATATTTCATTTGATTTCGATTTTATGGAAAATTAAATATCAAAAATTAAAAATCAAAATTACATATAAAAATGCAAAATTTACCTTTCCCTACCAAAAAACGTTTGTGTTATTCGTGTAATTAGTTGTTTCTCTCTTTTTATAAATTTTTGAACTTTTATTTATCATTTTCCATTTTGATATTTGATTTTTACACTTTAGCGGCTGTGCCGCGATAGGGCCTTGACAAAGGAAGGGTATTTTCTATCATAATGGTATGCTGATCATTTTAGCTTCTTCTTCAGAAAGAAGGAAGGAGATTCTCAAACAACTAGGAATAAAGGCAGAAATTATAGTTCCAAGCGTTGAGGAAACTATTTTAAAGACACCGGTAGAAACAGTAGTTTGCAATGCCGCAAGAAAAGCCAAATGGGTTTTTGAAAGTAAAAAACCAATCAAAAAATCAATTATTATAGGTTTCGACACCCTTGTTTTCCTGGAGGGAAAGATACTCGGAAAACCTAAAGACAAGAAAGATTCCATTAGAATGTTAAAAGAATTATCTGGCAAGTGGCACAAAGTGTACACAGGAGTCGCTGTCTTAAAAGATGAAGTTTTGTTTCAGGATTACGATGAAAGCGGGGTAAAATTTCATCAATTGACCGATTCACAGATTTTATATTATGTTAACTCGGGTCTAAATCTCGATAAGGCCGGCTCTTATGGGATTCAAGATAAAAATATGTCTTTCATAGAAAGCATCGAGGGCAGTTTTTCCAATGTTATTGGCTTTCCTTTAGAAGTCAGCAGAAATATTTTAAAGGAATCCTGCGGAATTACGCTATAAGAAGAAAACTATGATTTGGGCTGAGACTATCAAATGGTGTGGCGATTACGCAAAATTAATTGACCAGAGGAAGCTACCCCACGAGGAGGTTTACGTCGATATCAGGACAGCCGAGGATATGTACGCAGCAATTAAAAATATGACGATAAGAGGAGCACCTGCTATTGGAGTGGCAGCCGGCTATGGCATTGCTCTTGCGGCTTTAAATAGTAAGGATAAAAAATCCCTGAAAGAGAAAATAGCATTAATAGAATCGGCACGGCCAACCGCTCATAATCTTTTCTACGCGGTAAAGAGAATGAGAAAACTTGTCGAAAGAGATATAGCCGACGCTTCTGCTTTTGTCGAGGAAGCGGTTAAAATACATGAAGAAGACCAAAGAATTACGGAACTTCTCGGAGAAAACGGCTCTAAATTAATAAAAGATAGCTCTTTATATATGACTATCTGTAACGCCGGTGCTCTTGCAACGGGTGGGATAGGAACTGCTTTAGCTGTTTTCTACAAGGCAAAAGAACAAGGTAAAGAGATCTCTGTTTTCGTCCCGGAAACCAGACCGTTTCTTCAAGGAGCAAGGCTTACTACTTGGGAACTTAAAAAGAACGGGATAAAATCTGTACTCATTGTCGATAGTGCTATTTCACACATTCTTAAGACAGAAAATATTATAGGGGTATTTACAGGAGCGGACAGAATTGCAAGAAATGGTGATACCGCTAATAAAATAGGAACCTATTCTCTCTCTTTATCTGCAAAAGAAAACTCGGTTCCCTTTTATGTCGTTGCTCCCAGCACGACTTTCGATCTTACCATAAAAGAGGGAAAAGATATTCCAATAGAAGAAAGATCTAAAGAAGAAGTGACAGAATTTATGGGATTGCCGACGGCGCCAATTGACATAGCTGTAAAAAATCCCGCTTTTGACGTTACTCCGCATAAACTCATTAGCGGTATTGTTACCGAAAAAGGAATAATTTATCCTCCGTTTAAGGCAAACATGAGTGTGATTCAATGTTGATCTTTCTTCTGCTTTTTGTTGAAGAGGATATATTTAATCCGATTCTGCCTCCACCGGAAGTAGAACCAGAAGTAGAATGGCTTAAGAAAGTAGAAAAGAACTGGATAAATGTAGCTCTAAACATAGATGTGGATTACAATCTTGTGGAGTTTAAATTTAAGGAATTGGCTCTTGAAAGCCTTAAGAAAAGGGACTTCACGGATCATTACACCTTGAAAGCTTCTCTGAAATCCCTGTCTTATAATCTCCAAACCAGCTATATTGAATGGGATAGGTCTCGATTCTCGAAGACAACAGGATGGAAATGGCTCTCAGAAGATCAAAGCTATTTCCTTGGATGGTTTGAAACTTTTGGCTCCGAGGATTCAGTTACTGCTGATTTAGGTGTGCGTTTTTATCAGTTTTTTGAACCGGTTTTCATAGGAGGATGGGCTGACTATAAGGAAAGCATGGATTATGGATTGATTATGCAGGTTTATTATTTAAGGGGGGAACTGGGGAAGGAAAGAAAGTGTGTCGGATTTGTGAACGATTGGGGGGAAATTAAGGTGGGGAGGTTCAGGGATAGGTTCCCGACTTTCTTCTATCCAATAGAAGATTTCTTCCCGAAAGTTATAGTTTTTTATGGAACAAGGATAAACATTTTCGACTTAAATTTTACAGGTGGGAGAAAATATTTTTATGCGGCGGGGAACGATACTCTTAGTTGGGAAGAAGGAAAAGTTTATTTCGCCAATATCCATTTCGAGAAGGAAAAATTCGGTTTTCAGTATTTCTATCAAAATAAAGGCGTGCTTAGAGAATACGGAGAAATTCACTTGAATAGCGGCCTGGGCATTATTGGCTCGCAGATAAGTCTAACCGGCTACCTGAATCCAAGGAAATTTATTACAGGTGGATTTTCTTTATGGTTGAGAACAAAAATCTCACCTTTTTTCTCTATAAGGAATTTATCCTGGTCTCCTGAGGATAACTTCCAGGAACCAGTATACTATCTGGGGATAAGATATGCTCAGTGATTCAGAAAGAAGGGTACTGATTTTTTTTATTGTAGTCCTTCTTGTGGGCAGTCTAGCCGGTGTTTTGGTTCCTGCTCCTGTAAAAACAAACAGCAGTCTTACAACTTTCCCAATAAGTATTAACGCTGCCTCAGCAGAAGAATTAACTCTTCTCCCCGGTGTCGGAGATGTAACGGCTAAAAGAATATTGGAATACAGAAGCAAAAATAATGGTTTCAAAAGCAAAGAAGAAATTATGAGAGTTAAAGGTATAGGAAAGGTTAAATTCGAAAAAATAAAAGATAAAATTTGTATCGAGAGGTTAGATGAAGTTAAAAAATAAGCTTAACCACAAAGTTCACAAAGAACACAAAGGGATAGATGCTGTTAAATATTCGGGGGTGGTGGTGTGTGGGCTCTGCGCTCTCTGCGAGTTAATCAAGGGGTGGCTGTGGGTTGAACAAAATAAAATCTCTGTGTTCTCTGTGGTTAAAATTTTAAAAAATTGGAGGTAAATATGGATATAAAGTTAATAGATATAGAGCGCCCGGAGAACGCAAATGTTATAATAGGACAGACCCATTTCATAAAAACCGTAGAAGATATCCATGAAGCTCTTGTTGCTTCTTTACCTATGATCAAATTTGGCGTCGCTTTCTGTGAAGCTTCCGGCGCCAGACTGATACGCCATAGCGGAACCGATAAAGAACTGGAAGAACTGGCTGTGAAAAATGCAGAGAAAATCGGAGCCGGACACTCCTTTGTTCTGATCCTGGGTAATGCTTTCCCGATAAACATTATGAAATCATTAAAAGCTGTGGACGAAGTTCTTTATCTCTTCGCTGCAACGGCTAATCCACTCAAAGTAATTGTCGCCTGCGAAGGCGAACAACGAGGCATTATCGGAGTACTCGACGGGGAAAGGCCTGTTGGAGTGGAGGGGGAAAAGGACATAGCCGATAGAAAAGATTTACTGAGAAAAATAGGCTATAAGTTTTGAGGAAAACATGAAAAAAGAAAAAGGCGGGGATATTTTAGGATTTATAAGTAACATTATACACGAAAAAAAGCAGGTCGAAGATTACGGGGTTTTCCTTACAATTGGTAAGGTTTTTCGATTCAATAGTAGCGGAGAAATCGATTTCGGAGATAGCGAATATAAAAGATGTAAAATACGTGAAATTAAACCAGTTAAGCGTAAGGAGGAAGACAAATACGGCTGGTGGGAACTCCCCGGTGGGGAATATTTAATCGAATTCAATGAAAAACTACAGGAAGTACTCCCTGATGCTCAATTAGTTATACTTCAGCCCTCGGAAAGAATAACATTAAACGGAGCTTTTCATAGTACAAAAGTGATCGAGAAAAAAGGTAAAATAAGACTAACCCTTTATGTTGGTAAAAACGGAATAAAAATCAAAGAAAACGCAAGAGTCAGCAAACTTATCGTGCTGGATTAACTTCAATCTTAAGGATATAGGATGAAAAAAAGAGTATTGTTTGTATGTACACACAATTCAGCACGGTCGCAGATGGCTGAAGGCCTGCTTCGCAGTTTATATGGTAAGAGATATGAAGTTTTTAGTGCGGGAACAAAACCCTCTGGAGTAAACCCTAATTCAATAGAAGTAATGAAAGAGATAGGAATCGATATATCGAGCCATTATTCTAAAAATGTTAAGGATTTTATAAATGAGGATTTCGATTATGTCATTACAGTATGCGGCATTGCAGAAGAAAGCTGCCCGTTTTTCCCCGGAGGAAAACAACAGTTACATAAAGATTTTGAAGATCCATCTTCATTTTCGGGTAACAAAGAAGAAGTGCTGGCTAAATTCAGAAAAATTAGAGATGAGTTAAAAAAATGGATAGAGGAGCTTTTTAATGCAAATAGATAAAGCTTTAATCATAGTCGACGTACAGAATGATTTTTGCCCGGGAGGAGCACTGGCAGTCCCCGAAGGGGATGAAATTATACCCCTGATAAATAAATTATCCCTAAAATTTAAAAGGGTAATCGCCACACAGGATTGGCATCCTGCCGATCATGTGTCCTTTGCGGTAAATCACCCGGGCAAAAAAATTTACGATGTTATTGAATATAAAGGGATAGAACAGGTACTCTGGCCGGAACATTGTATTTCGGGAACTCCCGGGGCAGAATTCCATCCCGCTCTTAATACTGAAAATTTAAATTTGATATTAAGAAAAGGAACCAACCCCGAAATCGATTCCTATTCAGCATTCCAGGAGAATGATAAAAAAACCATAACCGGTCTTGAAGGATATTTGAAAAATCTTAATGTAAGGCAAACTTACTTCTGCGGACTGGCACTTGACTACTGTGTTTTTTACTCGGCAATGGATTCAATAGAAATAGGATTCGAAACTTATGTCTTAATTGACGGAACAAAGGGCATCGACTCGCCCAGGGGAAATATAAACGAGTCTTTGACCATAATGAAGAAAAAAGGGATAAAAATAATAGAATCTAATGAGTTATAGGAGGCAGAATGTTACCAGTCGAAATTAACTCAGGCATTTATTGGATAGGGGTGGATGACCGTACGACCGATTTGTTCGAAGGTCTCTGGACTATAAGCCGGGAAGGCGTATCATATAACTCTTACCTGATAAAAGATAAGAAGAAAGCTATAATAGACCTGACCAAATCCATCAAGGGGGATGAATTCTTTGAGAATATAAATAAGATAGCTGCTATAAACGATATAAATTATATTATCATAAATCATATGGAACCAGATCACTCGGGAATACTTAGAACTTTCAGGAAAATATCTCCCGGAACGATAATTTTAGGCTCTCCGAAAACAAAAGAAATGCTCCAGGATTTTTACGGCATAAAAGATAATGTAGAAGTTGTGAAAGACGGAGACGAAATTTCCCTGGGGGAAAAAACGCTGAAATTCTTTTCTACTCCAATGGTTCACTGGCCGGAGACTATCATGACTTATGAGGTTTCCAGTAAGATTCTCTTTTCCTGTGATGCTTTTGGAAGCTTTGGGCTACTGGGGGGAAGTATTTTCGACGATGAATGCAAAAATCTTGATTTTTATATAGATGAAGCCGTTCGATATTACGTTAACATCGTTGCCAAATTCAGCAAAATGGTTCTTAAAGCCATAGACAAACTAAAAAGTATACCTGTTGAAGTAATAGCCCCTTCTCATGGAAGAATATGGAGGAAAAATCCGGGCACGATAGTAGAACTATATAGAAAACTTGCAAGTCTCGCAGAGGAGGAAGCTGAGCCGGGTGTGACTTTAATCTACGGTTCAATGTACGGAAACACAGAAAACATGATGAATGCGGTAGCTCAAGGCATTTCTAAAACGCAAACCCCCCTTAGTATATTCGACGTTTCCAGAACTCACGTTAGTTACATCTTACCGTCCTTATGGACAAAAAGTGGTGTAATGATTGGCGCGCCGACTTACGAAGCTGGTCTTTTTCCCACTATGGGAGATGTACTTAGGATGGCAACGCTTAAGAGCATAACAAATAAAAAATTTGCTATGTTTGGTAGTTACGGTTGGAGCGGCGGAGCTTTAAAGGAAATCAAAGAAATAGTCGAACCTGCAAATTGGCAGATCATTGATTCTTTTAAATTTAAAGGGGGTCCCACAAAAGAAGAACTCGAAAAAGGTGAAGAATTCGGGAGAAAATTCGGCGAACTTCTTAAAAGAAATTAACCACAGAGGTCACAGAGAAAAACAAAGCCCACAGAGAACACAGAGATTTTTTTGTTGTTTTACTAAAACCTAAAACCCAAGACCTAAAACCTAATTTCCCACACAGAGTACACAAAGACACAAAGTTTTTTATTTTTTTTAAGCTAACAGCTAAAAGCCAAAAGCTAAGAGCTTATTTTTATCACATGTAGGATATTTAGACTCGTGATCTTTCCGGTTATTCCAGCTCTCCTGGTCTAATATAGTCTCCGTATTTTTTCTGAGCTACGATTAGTCTTTCTCTCTGTTCTTCTAAAACATCGAAAAGCACCTGCGGCGCATCCATAACCTGTGTTCTGTAAATTTCCTCTATTCGGTCAATCTTCGCTATATTTTCCTTTACTCTGATCTTGAATTGTTCGTTATATTCTTCTTCCACGAAGTTTTTATTGAGAACTTCCTTGAAAAGTTTCTTGAGGTCCTCGTATTTTGGTATACGTCCCGTAGGGGCATCAATTGCATCCACATCTCTATTAGCTCTTAATCCTGCCCATTTATACCATACTTTTTTGTCTTCTCTTGAGTTAAGAAAGTTTCCGTTTTTATCTTTAAGAAAATAATTGACCGCAAATATGCTGGGTTCTTTTTCAAGACCTTTCGCAAAATCAAGATTCAAATTAATGTAATCTCTTATTGGGATAGAAAGGAAATCGAGATTTGACATGGGATTGAATTTTCTAACTCCTTCTTTCCCGAGCGTAGCTGCGGTGGTTTCCGATTCTAAAGAAGCTCCGTATGCAATTATTCCATGCACCCAGTCAAAAGCTTCTTTTATAGGCACCCAGGTATCGGAATCTCTGCCTCCATAAACCATGCCTCCTACTTCGACACCTTTAGGATCGTGCAATGTCGGATCAAGATTGTCAAAATTCTTAAGATCTATCGTAAAGCGGGCATTTCGGTGTGATACCGGTATCTCGTTGCCATTCTCATCTTTTTTCCCTTTAAACCATTCCCCGCAGTGATTTTCGCCTTTTTCCGGTATCTCACCATCTTTGCCTATCCAGTGTACTCCTCCCTCGGGTGTCATTAAAATATTAGAAAATATTATTTCTGCAGGAGAGTGAAGGGCATCCCAGATTATCGGGTCATCCTCGGAATTTACTCCCATAATGATTCCAAATATCCCTTTTTCGACATTCACTGCTCTGACCCTTCCATCTTTTTTTCTCAAATATGCAATATCATCACCGACCACAGTTTCGTTATCGAGCATTGAAGTGGAAGTTTTTCCGCAGAGCGATGGGAATGCGCCTGTAAAGTAAGTAACTCTGTTATTTGGACCGTGAATCCCCATAACCAGCATATGCTCGGTTAGCCACCTTTCTTTATAGCCGCGGTTAATCGCAAGACGCATGGACAGTTTTTTTAGCCCGATTGTATTACCACCGTACTGAGTGTTGGCGCTGTATACTACATTCTCTTCAAGATCAATATATACCCTGCGCTTCTCCAGATTTTTGCTTGTATTTCTTTCATCCAGTTCACCTGCAGAATGAACTATTTTAAAAAACCGGGCGTTTCTACCCTGACGCACGAATTCTTCAAAACCCTGCCTGTAAAGCAAATCTTCACTGTGAGCAACATAAGCAGAGTCGGTCATCTGCATAACGGGTTGAGAAAATTCCGAATTGGTGGGTCCGAGACAGAAAAACCGAATGTATACTTCTTTCCCATTCATTATATCTTTCATAATCTCGTGTATTTCATCAAGGGACTCCTTTCGGGGAGATGTGTTTATTGCCTTGTCCAATTTTACCCCTTCGGGCAACAATATTTTTGTATTCTGCTTGTCCCTTGCCTG
>CAYRCN010000062.1:0-9259 GCA_964422805.1 uncultured bacterium
AGGATTTCGCATATATATCTGCCTTTGTACCCGTTCACCAGTGGGTCAAAATCGGTGCTTATTCAATAATAGGTGGGGGCCTCCGAATAATAAAGGATTTGGTTCCTTTTGCCATGGCTGCCGGTTCGCCCTTGAGGGTTGTCTCTTATAATTCTCGTGGTCTTAGGAGAAACGGTTTTTCACCCGAAAGAATAGAAGAAATAAAAAAAGCGTTTCGCATTCTGTTCAGATCAGGACTTAACACGAAACAATCTGTAGAAAAACTTAAAGACGATTTTAAGGGTAATAAAGATATAGAACATATTATTGAATTCATCAATGAATCCAGAAGGGGAATAGTAAAATAGCTTCCGATGGTCGCTTAAATTCAAAAATCAAATATCAAAATGCAAAAATACAAAGCAAAATTAAAAAACAAAAAAAACAAAGAAACAACAAATCACACTGGTAACACATATATGTTTTTAGCTTTTAAGGGAAGGGGGAGGTATAATTTTGCATTTTAATCTGTCATTTTGCTTTTTAAACTTTAATATTTCATTTTTCGAGGGAACGAAACCAAATGAGATGCTTTTTAAAAAGAGATATGAGTAATACTCTACGTTAACAATGAAGAATATTAACTCTCTCATTGACCATACAAATTTAAAACCAGCCGCAAGCGAAAAAGATATTTTGAAATTATGCGAGGAAGCGCTAAAATATAATTTTAGAGGAGTTTGTGTAAATCCTATATGGCTACCATTAGTTTCTAACTATATCAAAAATAAATCTATAAAGATAATTGCCGTGTGCGATTTTCCCTTAGGTTCTTCTTTGACTGCCGCCAGGTGTAAAGAAGCAGAGTTAGTGATTAAAAACGGAGCAGAAGAAATAGATATTGTTTTGCAAATACCGTTCTTAAAAAGCAAAAAATACAAAGAAATCGAGAAAGATATTGAAAAAATAGTAAATATTGTGCATCCTCAGGGAAGGATTAAAGTCATAATAGAAGCTCCAATTCTATCAGTTGAGGAAATCTTATCCGCAACGGCAATTGCAGAAAGTGCTGGCGCCGACTTTATTAAGTCCGGTACGGGTACGAACGGCCCTGTCACTGCCGTTCAAATAAGAAGAATAAAAAGCGCGACAACGCTTCCTATAAAAGCAGCAGGAGGAATAAAAAATACAGACTACGCCGTAAAACTTTTAAATGCCGGAGCCTCAATTCTCGGCAGTTCAAGTTCAGTTAAAATAATCAAAGGAAAACATAAATGAAGAAAAGATTTGGGCTAATCCTTAGTTTTTTAATATCAATTATATTCTTGTTTCTGGCTTTAAAAAAAGTTGACGCGAAAGAAATAGAGAAATCATTAATAAACGCGAATTTATTATATTTTTTTCTTGCGGTCCTGTTGACATTCGTTGCCTTCTTTCTCCGTTCAATTAGATGGAAAATTCTTTTAAATCCTTTAAAAAATCTACCCTTATCTATGGTTTTCAACGCGACTATGATAGGTTTTATGTGTAACTATACTCTACCTGCCAGAGTTGGCGAGGTAATAAGAGCATACCTGATAGGTACAAGAGGAAATATCAGTAAGAGCGCTGCTTTCGCCACAATAATAGTGGAACGAGTTATGGACGTTTTCATATTATCTTTTTTTGTGGCTATTATTTTAATCTTCTTTCCAGTCCCGGTTTATTTTAAGAAAATAGGTGTTACGATTGTTATTTTAAATATTTTAATTTTCAGTCTGCTGTTAGTTATGCATAGAAAAAGCACCGTTTTTATCAAAGTAATCGAAAAACCATTATCAATTTTCGGCGAAAAAATTAAAGAAAGGGTTAAAAAACTCATTTTCGCTTTCACAGAAGGACTGAATATTCTGGAAAAACGCTCCAGTTTTATTCTGGCAACAGTTTTATCTTTTGGTATATGGAGTATAACCGGTCTGATTTTTTACATTTTATTCTTTTCTTTCCCAATTCGTCTACCCCTCTATGCGGCTTTCCTTGATATGACAATTCTTACCTTCGGAATTATGATTCCTTCAACATCAGGTTTTATCGGGACATTTCAGTTTTTCGTTAAAGAAGGCTTGATGATTTTTCATGTAGATCCAAATATTGCTTTAAGCTATTCTATACTGCTCTACGCTTCTCAATTTATACTTGTGGTAGGGATTGGATTGATTTCCCTTTGGCTCTGGGGGCTTAGCTTTAAGAATTTAAAAACTAAGGTTTCTTCTTATAATATATTAGAGAAAAGATAAAAATAATAATTGTAAATATTAAAGTTACAATAGAAATATTTCTACCTCTTATAAAAGAATCTGGCTTAAAGATAAATTTCACTTCGTGAACTCCAGCCGGAACAACGATAGCTCTGAATGCTTCAAAAGCTTTTATAATTTCTTCTTCCTTATTATCTATATAAGCCTTCCAACCCGGATAGTAATGTTCACTTAAAAATAAAATACCCGACTGTTCGGATTTTGTTTCTAAAATAATTGAATTTTCTTTATATTCTGCGATACGGACGAAACCCTCACCGGGAACTGGTGCCTTGGCTAAAGAAGGATTGTTTTTCAATACAATGGTATTTCTATAATCAAATTCTCCGTTATTTAAAAGCTCAAAAACTTTTTCTTTGTCTTTCAGAACTAAATAATTATAATAAATCCTAGCCCGCGGGAGATAATCGGTGTTCTCGAAAAAAAATGGACTTCCGTTTTTAATACCCAGACTGTATTTCACATTATATAAGTCATAAAAGATATCTTGGTTAAGATTTGTTTTCATACTTGTATAATCTAATAACCTGAGCGGCATAAGTCCCTGAAGAGTATAAAATCTCTGTACACATCCGATATTTCTTGGGAAGACCAAACCCATATTCTTGATTCTTGTATTGACTCTATAAAAATCCCCGCTTTCTTGTGAAAAAAATCTTACCGCATCGTTTTTAGCAAAGTATTGTTCCGGCCTACTGGGGCCTTCAAAGACTCCAAAACAAGCCAGGAATAAATCAAGAAAAAGAAGAAGAGAAAGTAAAATAGGCATATATTTTATTCTCTTAAAATTCTCGAATTTGAAGAATATCAACGCTGTAACCAAAATAATAGCTAAGCTTATAAAAGAATATTTCCTCGCAATATCAAAACTTTTGTAATTATTTAATATACCCTTAAATATACCTATAACAAATAGGAATATAATAAAAGCAAAAACAAGTAGAACAATTGTTATCTTTTTTACCATTTTTTTCTCAACTCGGTTTGTTGCCATATCTTTTATGCCGTAACCGGCGAGAACTATCATTGAAAAATTGAAAAGGTAAATGAACCTGGCTGGACACCTGAATTTTCTAAAGACAGGTGTTAGATAAACCAGATAATAAGCAAAGCCATACTTGCCGAGTGCAAACCATAAGGAAAGTAACGCAGCTATCGCAAAAAATTTGATGTGAAAACTTCTATTACGTAATAACGCGTATACGGCAAAAACAAGCGGCAACATTCCAAAATAAATTGCCATTTCCCATGATGAATAGTAAGGCATTCTTATCCAAAAATCGTTGACAAGAGGAGATACATTCCCAAAAAACTTAGGGATGAAGATGTTAATCAATCTCAAAGGATGAAAGGAAACATCTGTAGCAAGATTGTAATTCCACTCTGCCGCCCTTGTTGCAATTTCAGTAAATTCTATGGTGGGTAGCAGTTGAACAGCAAATAAAGCGGTACCGATAGCAAATATAGTGGCACTCTGTAGAATTAAAAGACTTCCGCTTTTAAAATCTTTTCGAACGAAAAAATCTTTGATTACGTATGAAAAAATATACAGGGAAACAAGAGAGAAATTAATAAAAGCAAAATGAGGAAAACCTGTGAATAAATTTAAAGCGGCTATTACACCTCCAAGGACAGAAAACAACCAGCATCTTTTTTCTACTAAATGAACAGCAATTAAAAAAATAAGCGGTAACCATATCATAGATTCGAGAACAATAGGCTGGACCGACCGGTAGACTATCTGTGGCAACATTATATATATAAGGGAACAGAAAAAAGCTGAAAATTTGTGATTGAGTAATTTTTTCATAAAGAAAAACATGAAGACTCCGCCCAAATATACATGCAGAATAGTAACTATCTGAAGCATTCTTGATGAGAGTAATCCGTTGTGAATAAAGGGGGTTAAGAACAAATTAAAAGGGTAAATTATAGCTGATTGCACGTCAGCTTGAAAAGGCGCGCCGCCCAGCAAATACGGATTCCAAAGAGGAAATATACCGTTACTCAAAGAACTAGCCGCAAAATGTCTGTAGGGATACCAGAGATAAAGCGCATCATCCCATAGATAAGTTTTCCCTATTAATACTTTAAAATAAAGGATTAACAGAGGAACAGCTAGAAAAAGTATATATAACCAATCAGGATATTTTTCTACTTTTTTTAACTCCAATCCAACACCCACTTTAAATATATAAGACCTTTTACTGTACGTAAGGTCTCTCTTAAAGGATTTACACTGGTTTCTCCTCCGGTTCTCGGGTAGTGCCGAACAGGGAAGTCAACAATATTAAGCCCAAGCCTGGTAGCTTTCGCAAGAATTTCCGTCTCAACCATGAAGTTTGAACTTTCGATCTTAATTTGTTTTAATTTCTCGTTTCTAAATAGTTTGAACGCGCATTCTATATCTTTGGCTTTGATCCCGAAAAAGATTCTTGCAATCAAGTTATAAATATCGGAGGCGAGCTTCCTGAAGGGTGAAATCGCCTTATTAATTCTACAACCGGAAATAATATCGGCTTTACCAATCAGTTTTTTTAGACCTCTAATGCTGTTTATATTATATTGATTATCTGCATCCGTATAAAAAAGGTATTTACCTTTTGCAATATTAAAACCCGTGTTTAAAGCTGCCGCTTTGCCGGTGTTTTCCTTATGTGTGAATAGTAAAACATCTGGACTCCTTCTCATTATACGCTTGACTATGCTCGATGTGTTATCCTTACTTGCATCGTCCACAACAATGATCTCGTAGCCGTCAAAGTTGGCTTTACAAACTTGCTGAGCAGCTAGAACAGTCTTTTCTATATTTTCCGCTTCATTATAAGCGGGAATTACAATAGATAATTCAGGCTTCCTTTTTTTCCTGTCTTTCATACAACCGTAATATAAAAAGACTGATAACTATGTCAAGATTTGGGACTACGCTTTCGTGCACTTTATTTCATTGTTTATCTATTCCATATTTAAAAGATAACGCATTCGTGGGACATGCCTTAATACACTCACCACACCTTATGCAGTCTAATGATTCCGGTGCCTTAAAGATTTCAACATCCATGGGACAAACGTTTTGACATGCATAACATTCAATGCACTTGTTTTTATCGACCTGTATCTTAAAGAAAGTGAATTTATTGAAAATGCCGTAGATGGCTCCGAGAGGACATACGAAACGACAAAAAGGCCTTTTTACTAATACCGAAAAGGAAACCAAAGCCACAACTATTATCATTTTAACGTAAAATAAAATACCGGTGAGTGAACGAAGAAAAGGATCTAACGAAACCATCGGAATCCCTGCTTCTATTCCTCCCGCAGGGCATAACTTGCAGAACCATGGTTGAGTTGTAATAAGGGGAAGAAGTATTGCAAAAACAAACAAGACTAGATACTTTGAATAACTATGCCTCTGGGAGACACGAATTTTAAAAGACTTTATCCTGTAAAGAAGTTCCTGAAAGAAACCGAACGGGCAAATCCACCCGCATACCAGCCTTCCTACTGTTATTCCTAAAAGCCCCACAAAACCCAATACGTAAACCGGGAAAGTCCTGACACCGATAAAATTTTGAAAAGACCCAAGCGGACAGGAAAATCGGGCTAAAGGACACGCGTAACAATTTAATCCCGGGAAGAAAAAACCTTTTAATTTTCCCTGGTATATGGTTTTATGAAAATAATTGTTTCCCGCAAAGAAAGACGTGACTAATATGGAATACCGGGCAACTCTTTTGTAGAGCCACGTGAACATTTCATTCAATACCTATGCATGAAAGACAAATAAGTGAACCTCTAAACTCGGTTTCCAATCTTTGTTCGGATCTGATGCCGAAAACAAAGAACCCAACGAACAGAATAATCCCAAGGATATAAACAAAAGAGAGTTTATTCATCTTTATTTTTCAATAATTCAAGTAGCCTATCTTCAATCTTTTTTCCCAAACGATTATTATAACCAATTATGGTATCGGTCAGTTCTCCTTTTTCATTCATTATAAAAGTAGTCGGTACAGCCATAATGCTGTATTTCGTAGCAATTTCCTTATCTCCTACTAAGATATGATATTTCATTTTATTGAGATTGGTAAAGGCTTTTAAATTGTTTTTGCTCTTATCAAAGCCAACACCCAAAAAAACCAATCTATCATCTTCGTATTTCTCATATAATTTCATAAGTTTGGAGACCTCTAATCTACATGAAGGACAGTAAATAGCCCAAAAATTAATAAGGACTACCTTTCCTTTATAGTCAGAAAGTGTAATCTCGTTGCCATAAACATCCTCGAGAGTAAAATCGGGAGCTGCGATTGAGTCTGTATTCTCTGTATTTAACTCTTTACTCTTTGCCTCAGAGTTTTTTTTGTCTGATGTACTATTTGCCCTTCCGCAGCTTGCGGCAAAAAAGCAAATAATCGTTAAAAAAAGAATCCTATTCAATTGTTCCTCCGTTCTATTTTATTTTTAAAATTTTCCTCAACTTATTCTCATCAAAGCCGACTATTTTATGATTTCCGAAAAGTAAAACCGGAACCCCTGTTTGGCCGGTTTTGCTTTTTAGTTCTTTAGCGGCTTGGGGGTATACTGATATATTTATTTCTTTGTATTTGATGCCGTGCTCTTTTAGAAATTTCTTTACCCGTATACAATAAGGACAGCTTGAATTTGTATAAACTTTTATAGTCATTTTCTCTCTTCAAGAAACCTGTACGCTTCATGTCCGGCAATAGCTCCGTCTCCGACGGAAGTTGCTACCTGTCGGAGAGGTGTGTTTCTTACATCTCCTGCAGCAAAAACTCCGCCTATAGAAGTCCTTAAACGCTCATCGGTAACGATAAAACCTTTATCGTCCAATTTTAACGCATCCTTAACCAAATCATTATTCGGAACTTCGCCTGCGTAAATAAAAGCTCCTTTTACTTGAAGGTTTTTTATCTCTCCGCTCTTGATATCTTTTATGTCAACACTGCTAAGGAGTTTATCTCCGTTAAAACTCATCACCGAATGAGAAACGAGCAAATCTATTTTTGCATTCTCGTTTAAACGGTCTAACAGTATCGGTTCTGCCGTGGGAAACTCAAGCAACTCGACTATCGTTATGTGCTTTGCAAATCTCGAAATATAAAGAGACTCTTGAGCCCCGGAATTTCCTGCTCCAACCACAATAACATTTTCTCCTTCAAAAAAGGGTGCATCACAGGTTGCGCAAAAGGAAATCCCTTTATGCGTGAATTCTTCCTCTCCCGGAATTCCTAATTTCCTGTTTGATGTACCTGTTGCCAGAATAATACTGTCGGAAGTGTAAGAGCCATGGGAAGTCACTATTCTAAAAGGCGTTTCATTTAATTCCAATTTTGACACTTCCTCAGTTTTTATCTCCGCGCCGAATTTCTCGGCATGTTTAGCATATAGTTTTCCCAATTGTTCTCCGGCTATACCTTCAACAAAACCCGGGTAATTTTCTATTTTCTCAACGTTAACAACATAACCGCCGGGAATAACTCTTTCAAATACCACGGTTTCGACTTTAGATCTTCCGAGATAAATAGCTGCGGTTAGTCCAGCCGGACCACTTCCTATTACAGCAACAGAGAAATGTTTTCTTCCGCTATCCTTTTCTTTTTTTTGTATAGAAAAATCCATTTATTTTAAAGCTTCCTTTACTTTATCCAGAAACAGGTTTGGCGGCAAATTGCCCACAAAACCGTTTCTATCGTTGATTATTATGTGAGGCACACTTGAAACCCTGTGTTTCATCGAAAGTTCTCCAAAGTAATTGGCATCAACCATAGAACCTTTAATTTTCTCGTTCGCAAGCGAAAACTGATGCGCGTTTCTTACTGCACCCGGACAATATGGGCAACCATGAGTAATGAAAACTTTTATATCTACAGGCTCTTTTATTTCTTTTAAACTTTTTATGACATCATCAGGAAGAGAAAGATTGTCCGAACCCATATCCTTTATTGCTTCTACCAGAGAGATAAATTCATGGCCGGCTGGAACGCCGTAGAAATTGACAAAACCTTTCCTTTCGGATTTTACTTTGATCGAAGGGCAAAGGGTTAACTCTTCGGATTTCATTTTCTCTGCATTATCGCAACTTTCTACGACCAGAGATAAATTGTCATTTAGTGATGCGAGTTCTTCTAACAACTCCTTTGTTTGCTCTGAATACTCAGAATCGCTTTTCTCTTGTTGGAAATAGAGCAGCTTTACTTCTCTCTTCAGATTATTCTTAAACTCTTCCTTCAAATATTTTCTGTCTTCTTCGCTTATTAAACCCATTTTGCCTCCTGTTTACCGAAAGTATATACATCGGATAAAATGTCAAGGACTCTCATCTCTCCTCTAAAGACTACCTGCGATGGTTAATTGTCCCGTTAATCTATTAATAAGTAAAGCATTCATGAACAGCACCTAAGAGTAGTAACAAACTACTTAGATATTAAATATTTTTTTGATACATGACTCTTGAAGCTTGGCTCTCGACTTGATTACCTGAGATTATTTCTTCTTACTAATTTTGTCTGCAATTTCGTTTAAAGCTTTTGTCGCAGGAGAATCAGGAAAATTTTCGACATATAAAAGTCCTTTATCCGCTGCCTCAACTATTTCCGGATCTATAGGTATGGCGCCCAAGAAGGGTATCTCCATATCTTGTGCGAGTTTCTTTCCTCCTCCTTCTTTAAATAACGGGATTTCTTTTCCGCAATGAGGACATCTGAACCCACTCATATTCTCTACAATGCCCAGTAATCTTAGATTTAATTTTCTGGCAAAATCAATAGATTTCTTTACATCAAGAATAGAGATTTCCTGAGGTGTGGTTACTATAATAGCGCTGCTCGCAGGTACAAGCTGAGCCATCGATAAAGGTTCATCCCCTGTGCCCGGGGGAGAATCTACAATCAGCCAATCAAGCTTGCCCCACTGGATATCACTTAAAAACTGCTGAATTATTTTCATCTTCAAAGGTCCTC
>CAYRCN010000063.1:0-9219 GCA_964422805.1 uncultured bacterium
TTACTGCAGTTATAGGACCCGGAGCCATAACTCCGGAAAAAGATATAAAAACAGTTTGAATAAGAAATGTGATTATAGACATGTTTTTCAACCTATAATTGTTTTTAATGCATTTCGGTTTTCGGCAATCCAGTCCATAAAATCTTGCCAGTTATTATCCATTTTTTTAAATTTATGGTAATCCAAAGCCGCGGTCTTTCTGTATTTGAATATCAGAATAATGTTTTCTGAAAACCTGAAAAATTCTCTTATATTTCCCCTTAAAACAGCACGTAAGGCTAAAATCATATTAGTAATAACTATTTTAAAATCTAAACTATTGGTTAAAAAATAACCGGGATAGGGCATTGTATTTTCTATGGGATAACCAATTTTTTTTAATTTCACTCTCATATATATAAATCGCTTAATGTCTTCTCTCATTTTAAGCCATAAGGAATTTTGCCCTTTGGGGGGAAGATGTTTTATCGAAAGCTTGTTGTCAAGTAAGAATTTAAACCCCTTTGATTTAGCGTTACAGAGAAAATCTATATCTTCACCCCGTGAAATATACGGATCGAACGAAACCTTTGTAAACATGTTCTTATGAATAACCATATTCCCGCCGAATACAAAGGGAGTATCTTTAAGTCGGGGAGGATTATCTATAATTTTAAATGCTTTGTTCATCGCGCCGGTATTATCCCAGCATATTTTCCACCAATCTTTTTTACGAGTAAACTTATATCCCCCGTGAGCTTGAAGATAAAAACCCGCAATACCAAAAATTTCATCTTTGCCTATAAACTCCAGTGCCTTTTTAATAAAATCGGGGTCTTCGAAGACCTCATCATCATCTATTAAAATAGAAACATCAGCTTTAAGAATATGGGGAAGTATTAAACACATATTTCTTATGTTAGAATATCCCTCTAGATTAATATAGGGAATGTATTCGTGTTTCCCTTTTTCTTTTACCAATCTATGAAATTCTAATAAATCCGGATAAGAAAAATGCAGAATTTTGTAGTCTTTCATGTAGGGTTTAATTATTTTATCGATTTTATTTTTTACTTCTTTACCTATAGACGGGTTTGTCGGACAACTTATGATAATTATGTGGAGATCACTTCTCTTTAAGACTTCTAAACTTTGCAGTAAACGGCCAAGCGTACCGTCCTCACCCGTAGGTGTAGGATGATCGTAAACCAAATCCTCTTTATTGGGTTTTGGTCTTGAGTGATATGTAGGTATAACGATTACAGATTTCATATTTAAAACAACCTTTAAGATTTTTAAAAGAATATTGTTAAAAAGTTATTTGTCAATGATAACAAAATAGCTTTTAGTAATTGGCTTTTAGCTGTTAGCTTAAAGGAGTGACGATTTTATTTAATTTGGCGTGGAACTTTGTTTTTTTAATTTTGCTTTTTAATTTTTAATATTTGAATTTCTTTATTATGTTTGTCTTCTTCTTTCTCCGAGAAGAACAATATCTCTCAAGTTTTCTATATTTTTTGCTCTCATCCATCTGGTCATAAAATCTTTTGCGCTTATAATCTGTGCTATAGAAGCAAGAGCTCTGAGGTGGAAATTTCTCTGGTCTCTAGTTCCCACCAGTACAAAAACAGCTTTGATTCCGGAGATGTCCTCTCCGAATTTTATACCTTCTTTGCATCTCGCAAGTAAAATATCAAAATGTTTTTCTCCTTCAATTATTATGTGTGGTATGGCAATGTCTGGATTTATTGAAGTGGTACTTTCTTTTTCCCTTTCCATAAGAAGTTGATAAAGACTCTCTTTGGATATATCAAGAGGCTGCGAGAGTTTTTCTGCGGTTAGCCTGAAAAATTCTTGTAAGTCTGTTTTTTTCTTCAAGTCCAGTATATGGCTTTTTTCAATTAACTCATCAAAACGATCTTTCTGAATTTTGTCTCTTTCCCTTATTATGTCTTTTAATTCATCTTCTAGCGAGTGTGTTGTTAATTCTTTCGCGGTAATTTTTTCGATTAAGTATAATAAAGCGTATTCTTCTTTAACCCTTTGTCTTCCATAAATTAAGTACACAGTAATAGATAACGATATAAGGATAAAGACAATTATCAATATTTCTGCTCCCATCTCGAAAAGCAAAAAACCACAGCCAAGTATACCGGCTATTTGCGGAAAAGGATAAATGGGACTCCTGAATCTAGGTCTATAATTTTGTACCCCGCTTTGTCTCATAATGATAACAGCTATACAGGAAAAAAGATAAGTCATGATTAAGACAGTTGAAGCTGTTTCCACGAGTATATCCAGAGTGAAGAAAAGAGAGATAATCATAACGGCACCTGTGATAATAATTGCCATATGCGGTGTTTGGAATTTACCGCTTATCTGTTTGAATATCTCCGGCAAAAGACCATCACGGCTCAAAGCGAGAGGATATCTTGAGGCTGCCATAATACCAGAGTTTGCGGTAGAAACGAAGGCGAGGATAGCGGCGATGCTGAGCAAAATCATCCCTCCCTGCCCCATAAAAACAAGAGCTCCGTCAGAGAGTGGTGTAAGAGATCTATCTAAGGAAGAAGCGCCGAGTACCCCGGAGGTGACATAAATAACCAGAATGTAAAGAATTCCTACAATTCCAAGAGCAAGTATCATTCCCAGTGGTACCACTCTTTCAGGCTCTTTCACTTCTTCTGCAATACTGGCAATCTTCAATACTCCTCCGAAAGAAACGAAGACAAAACCCGCGGTTGAAAAGACAGCTGGTATTCCTTTGGAGGCAAAATCTTTAAAATATTCAACCTGTATATTCGGTATTCCTAAAATAACATAAATAATCATTAACGCTAATAGAGCGACAACCAGAGCGATTTGAACTCTACCTGCTTCTTTTATTCCCAGTATATTTATTGACACAAATATTATACAAAAGATTATAGAAACGAGATGTATATTGAAGTCAAACAATATACTTGAAAAAGCAGCCATGCCAACCAGGGCGAATGAACTTTTCAGGCACAAAGAAAACCATGTTAAGAAACCATCGATAGTTCCTACGGCAGGACCCATACTGCGTGTAACATAGAAATATGTTCCGCCGGCTTTTGGCATGGCAGATACCAGCTCAGCCTGAGATAGGACACCTGTTAAAGCAAGAAGTCCCGCCAAAAAGTAAGATACGATTACTGCAGGTCCGGCTCTGCCGTGAGCCAGTCCGGGCAGGATAAAAATACCGGAACTTATCATTGCGCCGGATGCCACACAAAAAATATCTATGAGACCAAGTTTTTTAGCTAACTTTGGCTTCTCCACGATTTATTCCTTCCGAATTTTTATTCTTCTGTATAGCCAGTCCCAAAACAGAAAAGGCAATCATTCCAATCGGAATATATTCAAGGTATGAGGTAATCAAACCTTCCAGCAAGAAACCTAAAATTGCGAAAAATATTCCTATATAAAGATAGTTTTTTTCTCTATTTTTAAAAGAAATAAATAAAGTGGTGAATATTAAAGAAAAAATCGAAATAAACCCAAGAATACCGGTTTCTGCAAGGATATAAAAATAAAGCGAGTGAGGGTGATTTTTCATCACACTGATATTCGTTGTAAATGTTTTGGCGGCTTGTGTATAACAACCTATGCCAAAACCGGTAAAGAAATTTTTCTCCAAGACTACTTGTAATACAAAATTAATCCAGGTGTTAATCCGTGCTGCTATGCTGGAATAACCGGTGACACTTTCCATAAACTCGCCTAAAATATCCGGTTTAATAAAAACAGGTATTAAAATAAGTAACATAAATCCGAGTCCAAACCTCCAGTCTTTAAGAAACAGGAAAATCAAAAACAATATTAAAAAAGCTAAGATAGCGCCGAACGGCTTAGTTGGTATCAACGCAATTGTTGCGATGATAAGAAAACAGATGCTAAGATACCTCCAATAAGTATTTTTTTCATGTTTCAAAAATACAATTGAAAGAGGAAAAACCATAACAAAAAGCCTGGGTAGGGAATTGTTTTTTTGAAAACCTATTGCCATCCCGCCGATCGACAGGGGAATTTTCCCCAAAAATTCAAGTTTAATATTTGGAATGAAATTGAAAATAATCTGAGAGAACGCAAATAGACTGGCTGAAAGGCTTCCTAAAATTAGTGCTTTTATGACTTTTTCTTTGTTTAGCTCTTTAACCAAAAAAAGCACAAGAAAATACAAAATAAAAACAAAAAAAGAAAGCGCGGATTTGCTTTTATTAATAGAAAAAACAACCGAAAGAAAAACGCTAAAAATAACGCTTAAAATTATAATTGAAAGCATTTTGCTGTTTAGCATAAAAAAAGAACGTCTTTTTTCTTTAAGAAATAAAACAAAAGAGGAAAACAACGTTATTACAGCAAGAGGTAGGGAAATAGGAATTAATAAAATTGATAAAAGTCCCGACCTTTCTGCTATTTTATTCAATAACAATCTCCTTTAACTTTGCCATATGGGAATATAATTATTGATTTTGGATATGTCAAGTAAGCCTCACTGCCAAACAAATTGTAACAACGAGATTACACTGGATTTTTTCGTTTTGTTCTTGATCGATATTTTAACCTATTTTTACGTGTTGTACGTGGCTAAAAATTACGATGGTAAGCGACAAAGACTGTTGACAAAATCTCCTTTAAGCATAAGTTTATTATGAGGAGATTTAATTGCTTTTACCTGTTATTGTTAGATTTATACAAGTTTTGGGGTTTAAGAATATTGTAAATTCTTTCACCAGCGGAAGGTCAAATAAAAATGACTAGGAGAAAAACAAAGGGGAAAGGCAAAGATATATCTTTTAATAATCATTCTATTTATTCTTCAATAATTAAAGAAATAAGAATTCCGGGATGTTTTTTAGATCCAGAAGGCACTTTTCTTCTTTCAAATACTGCTTGTAATGACCTTTTTGGTGTAAAAAAAGGGGGATTAGTAGGAAGAAATTTAAAAGAGTTTGTTAACCCAAAGGTGTTTAAAAGAGTAAGAGAATGGAAAAATAAAAAAAATAATTTATCCGAGTTTGAAATTTCAAAAAGTGACGGAAAAAATAAGACCCTTCATGGTATATTTTCTCCCAAATATATCAGTGATAAAAAGAAGAAAAAGTATATTGGTTCTTTAGTGCTCCTGGAGGATATAACTGCTGGGAAGAAATTTGGATTTAAACTTAAAGAACAAATAGACAAAATTGAAAAGGAATTAGTTTTCAAAAATAACCTGCTTTCTTCTCTTCTACATAAAACACCCGATCGTATTTACTTCAAAGATAAGAAAAGCCGTTTTGTACAGGTGAGCAGAGCGCTAGTAGAAAAGTTAGGAGTAGAAAACATGGGTAAGGTTATTGGAAAAACTGACTTCGACTTTTTTACAAAACCCCACGCACAACAAGCCTACCGGGAAGAACAGAAAATGATAAAAACCAAAAAACCTGTTATTGGGAAAGTTATAGAGGAAACCTATCTCGACGGAAGAACGGCTTGGGTTTCAACGACCAAAGTTCCCTGGTATGATGAAAAGGGTGAAGTAATTGGTATTTTAGGTATTTCAAGGGACATAACCGAGACAAAAGAATTGGAGGATAAACTAAAAAAGAGACTGGCGGAACTCGGGGAAGAAGTTATTTTCAAAAGCAACCTGCTTACCTCTTTGCTGGAAAATATACCTGATTTAATTTATTTTAAGGATAAAAACTCTAAATTTGTCAGAGTTAACAAAGCTAAAGCTCTAAAAGCCGATAAAGAAGAAGAATTCCTTATTGGAAAAACAGACTTTGACTTCTTTCCCAAAGATGAAGCAGAAGAGATGCTCAAGGACGAAAAGCAAATAATCGAGAGAGGAAAGTCGATAATCGAAAAAGAACAAAAAGTAACAAGACCAGATGGAAGGGAAGAATGGGTTTTGGTAACAAAGGTTCCCAGGTACGACGAAGAGGGAAATATAATTGGTACTTTAGGTATTTCAAGGGATGTGACACAACGAAAGAAAGCACAAGAACAATTAAAAGAAAATGAAGAGAGGACCCGAGCAATTCTTTCCGCCTTGCCAGATATATTGTTTCAGGTCAAAAAAGATGGTACATTTATTTCTTACTATACAGGGAATGAAGATACCCTTTATGCAAAGCCTGATGAATTTTTAAATAAGAATATACAGGATATCCTTCCGAAGGATTTAGCCGTTTGCAGTAAAAGTAGCATTAAAGAAGCAATTAAAACCGGTAAAGCTGTAAGTTTTGAATATCAGCTTACCGCTAAAGATGACCTGCGAGACTGGGAGGCACGTTTTTCCAAGATCGATAAAGAAACAGCTATTATTTTGATAAGAGATATAACTGAAAAGAAAAAGGCGCAAAGAGAAAAATCCAAATTAGACGATTTGATAGAACAATCTTCAGATGCAATCCTGCGTCTGGATACTGAAATGCATATTGATTATACAAATAAAGCGACAAAAGAATTATTCGATTACCCCTTCGCGGAGCTTAAGGGGAAAACTCTTGAATTCTTAATAGCAGATCCGGATTTTAAAGAAATTCAAAGAGACATCTTCGAGAAAGTTTCAAATGGAGAGATATATTCAGGAGAACATCTAAATATAAAGAAAGATGGTAGCGCATTTTTCTGTCATATGAGAGTTATGCCGCTCTTTGATGATAGTAATAATATCTATGGGTATATGGCTTCCTTGAGAGATATATCCGAGGAAAGAAAGTCAAGGGAAGAACTTATTTTTCGGAAAAATTTATTGGATTCTCTTTTAGAGTTAACTCCCGATGAGATATTTTTTAAAGATAGGGATTGTCGTTACCTGGAAGTTAGCGCCTCTAAAGAGGAGAGGTTTGGTGTTTCTAAAGAAGAAATAATAGGCAAAACAGATTTTTCCTTTTTTGATGAAGAGGTAGCAGATAAGTATTTTCTAGAAGAACAAGATATAATAAAGAGCAGAAAGCCTATGCCAGGTGGAATAGGGAAGAGAATTGGTGAAAATGGCGAAGTTCACTGGGTTTCTTACACAAAGGTCCCCCGCTACGATAAAGAAGGCAATGTTATTGGTATTATTGGTATCTCACGCGACATCACAAAACTCAAAAAAACCGAGGAAGACCTCCGTAGGGAAGAAGAGCTTCTATCAAATGCTTTAGAATCTATGGAAGATGGTATTCTGGTTTTGGATCGAAATTTCCATTTTACTTATTGGAATAGTTCAATGGAAAGAATATCCGGAGTTCCCAGAGAAAAAGTTTTAAACAGTAAAAAATTGCCTTGGGAAATATTTCCTAACTTAAAAGAAGCTGAAATTGATGATATGATGAAAAAAGCTATGGAAGGCGAGGTTGTGAAGAGGGATAAGATACCTTATAAATCAAAGGACGCAATAAAAACTTTTACCTCGGAGATGTATCTTCCGCTAAGAAACCCCGAAGGTGACATATATGGGATTGTTGGTGTGGTGAAAGAAATCACAAAAGAAATAGAAGCAGAAGAAACCTTAAAGGAATCAGAAGAGAAATATCGTATACTTGTGGAGAATAGCAGGGAAGGCATTTGTATCTTTAGGAATGACAGATTTCTTTTCGTTAACGATTACCTTTGTGATATACTTCGTTGTAGCAAAGAAGAACTATACAAAGTGGAGGTCTGGGAAATAGTCAGTGAAGATGATCGAAACATAGTTAGAGAAATGGAACGCAGGAGAGGAGTCGGAGAGGAAATACCAGATGTGTATGAAGCAAATATAATTACCAAAAAAGGTGATGTACGTTTTTGTGAATTCTCTATTATAAAAATAACCTATCAGGGGCTAGAATCCTTCATGGGTATTATAAGAGACATTACCGAATATAAGGATATGGAAAAGGAGAGAGAAAAAACTGATAGGCTGGAATCTCTTGGTGTTCTGGCAGGCGGGATTGCACATGATTTTAATAATTTTCTTACGGGTATCCTTGGTAATATATCTCTAGCGAAGTTACATCTGGACTCTAATGAGGAAGTTTATGATATATTAGAAGAATCGGAAAGAGCGGCTCAAAGCGCCAGATCTCTGACTCAACAGCTTCTAACTTTCTCGAAAGGGGGCAGTCCGGTAAAAGTTAATATCGATGTCGAGGATTTAGTAAGGAGTTCGGCAAATTTCGTGTTGAGCGGTTCCAACGTTAGGTGCAATTTTGAATTTTCTGAAGATCTCTGGGATGTTAAAGCCGATAAAGGACAACTCACTCAGGTTTTTAATAATTTAATCTTAAACGCAGACCAGGCAATGCCTGAGGGTGGAATTATAACGATTAGAGGGGAAAATTTCAAGCAGGGTCAAGATAAAAGCTTGCCTTTAAAGATAGGGAAGTATGTGAAGGTAGAAATACACGATAGAGGAATCGGGATACCTGAGGATGTATTATCTAAGATATTTGATCCTTTTTTTACTACAAAGCAAAAAGGAAGCGGGCTTGGTCTTTCTACGGTCTTTTCTATAATTAAAAGACATGCAGGACATATCACGGTTCAGTCGAAACTCGGGAAAGGTACCTCTTTTTCTGTTTATCTCTCGGCTACGGATAAAGACAGAAGTAGACCCAATGAAAAAGAGAAAAAGATACCTAAAGGTAGGGGTAAAATACTTATAATGGATGATAAGTCCTTTGTTAGAAATGCAGCTTTAAAGGCTTTGAAATTATTTGGCTATGAAGTTGAAGGTGTTGCAGATGGGGCAGAAGCGGTGCTTTCATATAAGAAAGAAATGAATAAGGACAAACCCTTTGACCTGATTATACTGGATTTGACCATTCCCGGAGGAATGGGAGGCGAAGACACCTTAAAAAAGTTGAGAAAAATTAATCCCGAGGTTAAAGCAATAGTTTCAAGTGGTTATTCCGAAGATCCTGTAATGTCTGAATTCAAAAGACATGGCTTCAATGCAATAGTCAGAAAACCCTACCAGTACGAAGAACTTTGTGAAATTGTTAGGAAAGTAATGGAAGAAAAATAATAACTAAGAAGTTAGAATCAAGAAGTAAGAAGACAGAGTCCCAACCCACCACCCCAAAGAATATTGGACCACAAAACACACTAAATTATTTTTAATTAAAACCTAATACCTAAAACCTAAGACCTAAATACCCTTGACTTTCTTTGATTATAGTCTAATATTTTCTCATTAAGCGGGCATAGCTCAGCTGGTAGAGTACGAGCTTCCCAAGCTCGGGGTCGCGGGTTCAAATC